>JBQCDS010000755.1:0-3688 GCA_051961035.1 Trinickia sp.
GCGCAGGATTGCGCTTGCTCTTTCGAAGCGCCGCGCAGCTTGCGCGGCCCGAGCGTGATGTTGTTGAGCACCGACAGGTGCGGGAAAAGATTGAACGACTGAAACACCATCCCGACTTCGGTACGCAGCGCGTTCAGCGCGGGCTCCTTCAGCATGACGCCGTGATCAACGAGCCGATGGCCGCAGATGTCGATCGTGCCGCCCTCGGGTTGTTCGAGCCCGTTGCAGCAGCGCAGGAACGTGCTCTTACCCGAGCCGCTGGGCCCGATGACGACGACGACTTGCGAGGGCACGACGTCGAAGTCGATCCCGTCCAAAACGGTATGGGCGCCGAACGATTTCTTCAGGCCGCGAATGCGGACGATCGGTTCGTCGCTCCCGGGGGCGGTTTCTTGCGGCAAGGCGTTCATTGCACCATTCCTCCCGCGCGCAGTCGGCGCTCCGCGCGTTGCAGCAGGTAGTTCGTCGTGCTCGTGAGCACGAGGTAGACCAGCGCGATGACCAAATAGACTTCGAGCGAGCGATACGTCACGCTGATGATTTTCTGGCCTTCGTGCATGAGATCGTCGATCGTGAGCAGCGAGACGAGCGCCGAGTTCTTGATCAACGCGATGAATTCGTTGCCGAGGGGCGGGATCATGCGCACGACGGCCTGCGGCAGGATCACGGTGCGCATGGCGAGCGACGACGACATGCCGATCGAACGCGCCGCTTCCATTTGCCCGCGATCGATCGACTGAATCGCGCCGCGCACGATTTCCGACACGTACGACGCGGAATAGAGCCCAAGACCGATCACGCCGCAAACGAACGCCGGCAACATGATGTTGAACTGCGGCAGCCCGAAGAAGAGTAGAAACAGTTGCACGAGCAAGGGCGTGCCGCGAAAGAACGTGACATAGGCGCTGCAAGCGCCATAAAGCACGCTGCGGCGCGGGGCGAGCCGGCCGATGCCGATCAGCAGGCCGAGCACGCAACTGACGATCAGCGAGGCCGCCGTGACTTCGATCGTGACTGCCGCGCCGTGCAGAATATCGGCCCAGCCCGCGAACACGGGCGAAAAATCAAGTTCCATGAATGATCGGTTCCTCAAGGCGAAACGCAAGGCCACGATCGAGCGCAGCCTCGCGCGACATCGACATCGACATCGACATCACTTGCTGCTGAACCACTTCTTGACGAGCGTCGCGTAGGTGCCGTCGGCTTTGATCTTTTCGAGCGCGGCATTGAGCGCGTCGCGCAATTGCGGCTCGTCCTTGCGCACGGCGATACCGTATTTTTCGGTGGTCAATTGCTCGTCGAGCACGCGAAAGCCGGCGCGCGTGCGAGCGAACTGATAGGCGGCCGGCTTGCCCGTCACGGCCGCGTCGGCACGGCCCACACCGACGAGGTCGAACATCTCCTCGTTCTTCTCCACTTCGACGCGATGCACTTGCGGATAGTGTTCCTGCAGGAAGTTCACCGACTTCGTCCCTACCTGGACGCTGACCTTCTTGCCGTTCAGATCCGCGATGGACTTGATCGGCGAATCGGCCTTCACGAGCGCGACGAGACCGCCCGCATAGTAAGGCTGCGTGAAGTCAACGACTTGCGCGCGCGCGGGCGTGATGTAGATGGCCGAGATGGCGACGTCGAAGCGATGGGCCACGAGGCCCGGAATGAGCCCTTTGAAGTCGATATCGGTCCATGCCACCTCCTTGCCCATCGCCTTCGCGAGCGCATTCATGAGGTCGACATCGAAGCCCGTGCGCGCGCCGTTCTGCGTGTATTCCATCGGCGGGAACGTGGCATCGGTGGCCACCTTCAACGCGTCGGCGGCGAGTGCGCCTTGCGGTGCGGCGCCGAGCATCACGGCGGCGGACATGAACAAAGCGGCAAGCAAGCGAGTGGGTTTCATCGATGGTCTCCTTTCGAAATGGGGCGGTCGGTCAATCGGTTTGTAGACGGCGCGAAATTTCGCGCGCGGTGCTGCGGGTTGCGTCGATCAATGCGGCCTCGCGGCCCGGGACGCGTGTGACAGGCGCCATCAGCGTGATCGACGCGACGCTTGGGCTCGTGCGCCCCGCGCGGGCGAAAATCGGCGCACTCACGCCCCAAACGCCCGGATCCACTTCACTATCGCTGACGACATAGCCCTGCTCACGGATGTGGGCGAGTTGCTCGGTCAATGCTGTCCGGCCGGCGGTGTCGGCGGCGAACATGGTGTCGAGAATCTCCGCGCAGCGGCGCTCTTGCATGAACGCGAGCAGCGATTTCGCCGACGCGCCGGCCTTGAGCGGCACGGCCCGCCCTTTCTCGAACGAGCAGCGCAGTGAGTGCAGGCTTTCGATCATCTCGAGGCAGATCACTTGTTCCTTGACGGCGACGAGCAGGCCGACGCTTTCGCCGGACCCGTGCGCGAGCCGTTGCATCGCACCGCGACTGGCTTCGATCAGATGCGAGCCGAGATCGAACGACAGCGCCAGTTGCAGGCTGACGGGGCCGGGCGCGTACCGCCCCCCGTCCTCGGAGACGAAACCCCAGCGTTTGAGCAGCGCGATTTGCCGATAGAGCGTGCTTTGCGCGAGCCCGGTTTTGCCCACGAGCTCACGCACCGACATGGCTTTACCGTGATGGGCGAGCGAGGCGAGCACGAGCAAGATTCGCTCGGCGCCGGTGCCCGGTGCCTCTTGCATGACAGATCGGTCCGTTCAAAAACATAACGATGCTTAGGATGCCTGAGTATTCCCATCGAAGAAAAACCGGATTCCCATTAGGCGAGAGTAAGGAAGGCGGTGTTTACACCTATCGCGGGCCAGAAACGCGAATCGACGCCGTGGGCGGGCTGACGGGTTTCCACGCTTTTCGGGCAAAAACTATTGCAGAAACAGAAACAATCGGCTGTTAACAATCCGCCACATTAACCAAAAGCTTCATAAAACGGCCATGGAAATCCGCAAGAATTCGGCCCGGCGCTATTGGGGCCACTACTAACCAACAAAGACCACCGAAGAGAAATGATGAACAAACGTATTCTCGTGGCTGCCGTACTCGGCAGCTTGGGCGTTGCGGCGCACGCGCAAAGCAGTGTCACGCTGTACGGGGTGATCGACGCGGGCGTCAGCTATGTCAACCACGCGGGGGCTAACTCGAAGAGCCTGGTGAAGTACGACGACGGCGTGGCGCAAGGCAGCCGCTGGGGCTTGAAGGGCAGCGAGGATCTGGGCGGCGGCCTGAAGGCGATCTTCACGTTGGAAAACGGCTTTAACAGCGGCAACGGTACGCTGGGCCAAAACAACCGTGAATTCGGTCGCCAAGCCTTTGTCGGTCTGTCGAAAAACGGCATGGGCTCGGTGACGTTCGGCCGTCAGTACTCGCTGTCGACGGACGTGCTCGCGAACTACGCGACGGGCGGCAATACGGTCGCGGGCAACTACGCTTTCCACATCAACGACATCGATCAACTGTCGTCGAGCCGCATCGACAACTCGGTGAAGTTCACGAGCGCCAATTTCGCGGGCGTGACGTTCGGCGCGTTGTACGGCTTCTCGAACCAAGCCGGCGCGTTCGCCGGCGCGCCGGGCACCGCCGCAGCACCGGCAGGCGGCTCGGCCCGCACGTACAGCTTCGGCTTGAACTACGCGGCTGGCCCGGTCGGTGTCGGCGCGGCTTATACGGACATCCGCTACCCGAGCCAGCAACTGGGCGG
>JBQCDS010000756.1:0-3683 GCA_051961035.1 Trinickia sp.
TCTTGCGCGAGGGCCATCGTGAAACCATGAATGCCGGCTTTGGCCGTCGAATAGTTCGTTTGCCCGAACTGCCCCTTTTGTCCGTTCACCGACGAAATGTTGATGACACGCCCAAAACCGCGCTCCACCATGCCATCGATCACTTGCTTGGTGACGTTGAACAGGCTCGTCAAGTTGGTGTCGATGACGGCTGTCCAATCCTCGTGCGTCATCTTGCGGAATACGACATCGCGCGTAATGCCGGCGTTGTTGACCAGCACGTCGACTTCGCCCACTTCGGCCTTGACCTTTTCGAATGCGATCTTGGTCGACTCCCAATCCCCGACATTGCCTTCTGACGCGACGAAATCAAAGCCGAGCGCCTTTTGCTGCTCGTGCCAGGTGACGCGTCGCGGCGAGTTCGGCCCGCAGCCGGCCACCACCTTGAAGCCTTGCCGATGCAGGCGTTGGCAGATCGCGGTGCCGATGCCCCCCATCCCGCCCGTTACGTACGCAATACGCTGTGTCATGAATCACGCTCCATTCCTGTTTTCCGGGGGCACCTGCCGGTGCCCCTCGTCTTTTACCGCCGCGCATAGTAACCGGGCAGCGGCAGCCCTTGCGTGCCGGTCAGACGCGCTCGACCGCCAACGCGACGCCCATGCCGCCGCCAATGCAGAGCGATGCCAAGCCGCGCTTCGCGTCGCGCTTTTGCATTTCATGGAGCAGCGTCACGAGAATACGGCAGCCCGATGCGCCGATCGGATGGCCGATCGCGATCGCGCCGCCGTTCACGTTGATCTTCGACGTATCCCAGCCCATTTGCTTATGCACGGCCAGCGCTTGCGCCGCGAATGCCTCGTTGATCTCCATCAAGTCGAGATCGCCGACCGACCAGCCCGCGCGCTCGAGACAACGGCGCGATGCCGGCACGGGCCCCATCCCCATCACTTTCGGATCGACGCCGGCGTTCGCGTAGGCCTTGATTCGCGCAAGCGGCGTCAAGCCGAGCGCTTCCGCCTTCTTGGCCGACATGACCAGCACTGCGGCCGCGCCGTCGTTGATACCCGAAGCGTTCGCCGCCGTGACGGTGCCTTCCTTCGAGAAAGCCGGCTTAAGGCTCGACAGCGCGTCGACCGTTACGCCGTGACGGACGAACTCGTCGGTGGCGAAGCGCACCGGTTCGCCTTTACGCTGAGGAATATCGACGGGAACGATTTCGTCGTCGAAACGCCCTGCCTTTTGCGCGGCTTCGGCCTTGTTTTGCGACAACGCTGCGAATTGGTCCTGCTCTTCACGCGTGATGCCGTACTCCTTGGCGACGTTTTCGGCCGTGATGCCCATGTGGTACTGATTGTAGACGTCCCACAGACCATCGACGATCATGGTGTCCACCAGCTTCGCATCGCCCATGCGGAAGCCGTCGCGCGAGCCCGGCAGCACATGCGGCGCCGCGCTCATGTTCTCTTGGCCGCCGGCCACAACGATATCGGCGTCCCCCGCGATCACCGCGTTTGCGGCCAGCATGACGGCTTTGAGCCCCGAACCGCATACCTTGTTGATCGTCATGCCCGGCACGGCTGCCGGCAATCCCGCCTTGATCAGTGCTTGACGCGCCGGGTTTTGGCCCGAACCCGCGGCCAGCACTTGGCCGAGGATGACTTCACTCACCTGTTCGGGCTTGACGCCCGCGCGCTCGAGCACGGCGCGCACGACAGTCGCGCCGAGTTCGGGCGCCGGAATCTTCGCGAGTGAGCCGCCGAATTTGCCGACTGCGGTGCGAGCAGCCGATACGATCACTACGTCAGTCATGTGTGACTCCTTGCGAATGAGGCGGCCGCTCTCACGGCCGCGCATCTTAGTAAAAAACCATCATATGCGTCGGCTAACCGGGCCCCTTCTTTTACGGCCCGGCCCATCGCGGCCCGGCCTATGGCGGCCCGAAACTTTGCCACGCGGTCAGTCGCGCTCCAGCACATATCGGCCGGGCGCGGGCTCGATGGCCGGGTACTCAGCCGAACCGAGCTTGGCCGGAGCCTTCACCTTCTTGCCGCCGTACTGTTCGAGCCATGCCATCCAGTCCGGCCACCAGCTGCCCGGTTTCTCGACGGCTTGTTCAAACCAGACATCGGGATCGTCGGGTAGCGCCTTTCCATCGTCTTCACACGACCAATAGCTGCGTTTGCCCTTGGCCGGCGGGTTGATGACACCCGCGATGTGCCCCGACGCACCGAGCACGAACCGTTGCGGCCCCTTGAGCAACGGCGCCGAAGCGTAGGCTGTGCGCCAAGGCACGATGTGATCGTCGCGCGAGCCATAAAGGAAGGTCGGCACATCGATGCGGGAAAGATCGAGCGCCTCGCCGCAAACAGTCAGCGCCCCCGGTTCGCGCAGCTTGTTCTCGAGGTACGTATTGCGCAGATACCAAACATACATCGGACCGGGCAAATTCGTCGAATCGCCGTTCCAGTAGAGCAAATCGAACGGTGCGGGGGTGCGGCCTTTGAGGTAGCTGTCGACGACATAGTTCCACACGAGATCGTTGGGCCGCAGGAACGAGAACGCGTTGGCGAACTCGACGCCGCGCATCAGCCCCGCGGGCGCGCCACCGACCCCGCCGATCGTCTGCTCGCGCATGACCACGTGCGGCTCGTCGACGAAAACATCGAGCACGCCGGTATCGGAGAAGTCCAGCATGGCGGTGAGCAGCGTCATCGAGGCGGCCGGGTGTTCGCCGCGCGCGGCAAGCACCGCGAGCGCCGTCGCGATCAACGTGCCGCCGATACAGAAGCCGAACGTGTTGATCTGTTCACGGCCGCTTACGCTCTTGACGACGTCGATTGCCGCGAGCACGCCATCATTGACGTAGTCGTCCCATGTCTTGTCGGCCATCGACGCATTGGCGTTGCGCCACGAGATCATGAAGACTTGGTGCCCAGCTTCCAGCGCATGCGCGACGAGCGAACTCTCCGGCTGCAAATCGAGGATATAGAACTTGTTGATGCAAGGCGGCACCATGAGCAGCGGACGCTCGAACACGCTCGATGTACGCGGCGTGTATTGGATCAGCTGGATCAACTCGTTTTCGAAGACGACGACGCCCGGCGTCGCACCGATATTCTTGCCGACGACGAAACGCGATTCGTCGCTCTGCGAGATCTTGCCTCGGCGCATATCGGCCAGCAGATTCATGACGCCTTGACGCAGGCTCTCGCCCTGCGTGTCGAGCAACGCTTTCTGCGCCTCGGGATTGAGCGCGAGGAAGTTGCTCGGCGATGCCGCGGCCGTCCACTGCTGCACGGCGAAGCGAATCCGCTCGCGCGTTTTCGCATCGGCGTCGACCGCATCGGCCAGCGCTTGTAGATAGCGAGCGTTCAGCAGATACCAGGCAGCCGTATAGGCGAAAGCCGGTGTCGCTTTCCAGGCCTCGGCGCTAAATCGCCGATCGGGCAGTTCCGGCGGTGTCTTGTCGGCCCCGCTCGCCTGCCGCAGCAACGCAAGGCAGTCGCGCGAGTAATCCGCCTGCAATGCCTGCAAGCGCTCGGTCGGAATGGACGCGAGGGGGAGCTTCATGCCCGCGAAGGCCTGTTGCGCATCGGCCAGCGAGGGCAACCCCATTGCCGGCATTTGGGGCATCGTAAAGGGGAACGAGAAGGCCGAACCGCCCGCCTGAAACGGAAACGGGAAGCCCGCCGGCGAACCAT
>JBQCDS010000757.1:0-17978 GCA_051961035.1 Trinickia sp.
GGATCACGTCCGCCTATAGCGCGCCGATCGCCGGCGCGTTTTTCGTCACCGAGATCGTGCTCGGCTCCATCGCCATGGAGAACTTCGGGCCGATCCTCGTTTCGTCCGTCGTGGCGAACATCATCATGCGCGAGTTCTCCGGCTACAAGCCGCCGTACCAAATGCCGGTGTTCCCGCCGATCGCCGGGCTGGAGGTTCTGCTGTTCGTCGCGCTCGGTCTGCTATGCGGCGCCGTGGCCCCGCAGTTTCTGCACTTGATCGAAACCTCGCGCGCGCAGTTCAAGCGTCTCCCGTTGCCGTTGCCCGTGCGGCTCGCGCTCGGCGGGCTCGGCGTCGGCATCATTTCCGTCTGGGTACCGGAGGTGTGGGGCAACGGCTATAGCGTCGTCAACTCGATTCTGCACTCGCCCTGGACATGGACTGCGCTCGTCGTCGTGCTCGTTTGCAAGATCGCAGCAACGGCCGCCACGGTCGGCTCCGGCGCCGTCGGCGGGATCTTTACCCCGACCTTGTTCGTCGGCGCGACGCTCGGCTCCTTGTTCGGGCTGCTGGTGCATGGGTGGTGGCCCCACGGTACGTCGGGCGCGTTCGCGTACGCGATGGTGGGCATGGGCGCGTTTCTCGCGGGCGCCACGCAAGCGCCATTGATGGCGATTCTCATGATCTTCGAGATGACGCTCAGCTATCAGGTGGTCTTGCCGCTGATGCTCTCTTGCGTCGTCGCCTATTTCGTCTCGCGTGCGATCAACAAGACGTCGATGTACGAGATCACGTTGCGCCGCAATGCCGACGAGCAAGCGCGCACGAGATTGCGCGCGGCGCAGGTGCGCGAACTCGTCAAGCCGGCCGATACCGTTGTCCGGCTCGACGCCAGCGTGCACGATATGACCCGCGTCTTTCTCGAATACCCGGTCAAATATCTGTACGTCACGGACGAAGCGGGGCACTTCCGCGGTGTCGTGGCGTTAAAGGACATCACATCGGATTTGCTCGAGCGTCGCGATACGTCCAGCCGCACGGCCGCCGATTATCTACAGCCCGAGTTTGCGATGCTCACGCCCGATATGCCGATCGGCGTAGCGTTGCAGCGTTTCCTGGCGTTCCAAGGCGAACGGCTGCCCGTCGTCGCGAGCGCCGACGCGCCCACGCTCGTCGGCGCCGTCTACAAGACGACGCTGCTCGACGCCTACCGCCGGATGAATCCCTCTATCTGACACCGTCATCGTCGCGGCGGCGAGGCGGCCCGCGCCTGCCACGATGGCAAAGCGCCGCATATTTTCTACAATGAAAGGCAGGCCGCCGAGCCCGCCGCGGGCCGCTTCCGGGGCGCCCCGAGCTTAGCCGTTTTGATCAAGGAATCGATCGGGAGCGAAGATGAGCGAACCATCCCTCGACGCCGTGCGTCGCGACCACGCGGGTTGGGTCTTCGTGCATATCGAAGGCGAACCGTACGATCGCGGCGAGCAGCACGGCCAATTGCTCGCCGCCGAAATCAAGACCGCGATCCGCACCGCCAAGTATCTGGCGCATTGGGACACGGGGGAGGATTTCGAGACTTTCACGAAGGCCGCCGTTTCGCAATTCTCGCCGAAGCTCGACACCGAATTCGCCGATGAAATCCAAGGGATCGCCGACGGCGCGAAAGTGCCTTTCGATGAAGTACTCGCCTGGAACGGCTACATGGATTTGCTGCAGAGCTGGTGGCCGAGCCAAGTGGCGGCGCGCGAACCCCGCATGGGCGCGAAGCCGTGGCGGGGCCGCCGTGGGCACCACTGCAGCGCGTTCATTGCAACGGGAAGCGCGACGCGCGACGGGCGCATCGTCATGGCGCACAACTCTTGGGACCGCTATGCCGCGGGCGATGCCTTCAACGTCGTGTTCGACATCGTGCCCGATGCCGGGCACCGCATCCTGATGCAAGGGTTGCCGGGCTGCATATCGAGCCTGACCGACTTCTGGCTTACATCGGCCGGACTCATGATCACCGAGACGACGATCTCGAATTTCGCCGGCTACAACAGCGCCGGCGCGCCCGAGTTCTACCGCTCGCGCCGCGCCACGCAGTACGCGAACGGCATCGGAGACTGGTGCGAAATGTTCGCGCAATCGAACAACGGCGGTTACGCCAATAGCTGGCTGCTCGGCGATCGGAAGACGGGCGAAATCGCCCGCTACGAATTGGGTCTGCATTATTCGGGGTTCGAAAGCACGAAAGACGGTTTCTACAGCGGCTACAACACGGCGACCGATCTGAAGATTCGCAACCAGGAATGCGTGGGCGAAGGCGAGGATTACACCGACGTTCGCAAAAACGGCGCGCGGCGGCTGCGGTTCATGCAGTTGGAGCAATTGCATCACGGGAAGATCGATTTGGAGCTCGCCAAGCAAATGATCGCGGACCACCACGACGTGTATCTCGACCGGGACGACAATCCCTGCTCGCGCACGATCTGCGGGCACTTGGAACTCGACGATCAGCGTTTCGGCGGGTCGGACCAGGGGCCGTTCAATCCGTGGGGCGCGAACGACGGCAAAGTCGTCGATAGCGAAATGGCGAGCGATTTGGCGTTTTGGGCTCGCTGGGGTCACCCTTGCGGCAGGCCATTCGATGCGCAGGCGTTCATGAAGCGCCATCCGCAATGGAATTGGCTCAATGGTTACATGCGCGACCGGCCTTCATGGCCGTGGACGCGCTTCGAAGTGCTGCGCTAGGGCCGCAATTCGCGGCCCGGGCACAAGGCGTGCGACATCGTGAATCGGCAGGCGCCGATGTCCCCGAATCGATCGGCGGCATGCCCTTTCAAGAAGGAGGCCAAGCGATGAAGGTCTCGACACTGACAACCATGGCATTGCTCTCAGCTTCGTGCTTCGCGGCACCGATGCATACCGGAAAATTCGACAGCGCCACCGCCCGCGCCGCGCTAGCGGTCGCTCGCGCCAATGCCGCCCCCGTCGCCCCGCCCGCTCCCGAGGTGATGGCGGATCCGGCGGCGGCGAAGGGGCATTGGCAGCGCATCGCGCTTCCCAAGCAGCACGAGTTGGCGAAGCACTTCGCGGCGCACGAACGGCAGGCGCGAACGTGAGCGGGCCGAGCAAGCATCGGCCGCAAACGGCTGCCGGCCGGGCGAGCACGGCACGCGCCGAGGCGGCGCCCGATTTGTCGTCCGTGCCGTTCGAGGCGATCGATTTGCAGATCGCCGATGTCCTGCACGCCGTCCGCTACCCGGCCAATAAAGACTGCATCGTCGATGCGGCCAAGGACGCGGGCGCGAGCAACGAATTGCTCGCGATTCTCGACGGGCTGCCGGAGCAGGATTACGCCGGCGTCGACGACGTGACGCGCCTCATCGGCAGCAATTACGGGCCCGGACTCGGGCTGTGACCCCATCCGCGCAGCGAAGCCGGACCCCGCCCGGCTCGTACGCCGCTCATTGCAGGCCCGTACCGCACACCACCTTCGAAAAGAAGCCGGCCAAGACGGCTTCGGCCAGATCGTCGGTCACGTGCTGCGGATCGCAGATGCGAAAGGCTTGGACGCCGTCCAAGAGACTGATGAGGCCGAGCGCCAAGACCTCGGCCGGCATTTGCAACGGCGTGCCGACGCGCTCGGAGAAGAGCCGCGAGTAACCCGTGAAGAACGCGTGCTTCTCGTGCGAGAACGCATTGAAGTGCGCACGAAACTTCGTGTCGCGCGTGGCGAGCAGCTTGGCTTCCGCCCAAAGCAGATAGCAGTCGTTCTGCCGAAAGCACTGGCTGTAGAACGATCGCGCCCGCGCTTCCATCTCCTCTCGCGTGACGCCTTCCTCGATGATCGAGTGCAGATCCACCCGCAGGCGCTCGTGATCGCGCCGCAGGAGTTCCATCAGCAGTTCCGCCTTGCTCTTGAAGTTCGAGTAGAACGCCCCGCGCGTGTAGCCGGCGGCTTCCGCGATGTCTTCGACACTCGCGGCTACGAAGCCCTTCTTCATGAATATCGTCTGCGCAGCATCGAGCAAACGCAGTCGCGTTTGTTCCTTGCTCTCTTCGCGGGTTAAGCGTTTGCGTTTCATGACGTGAGTTTAGCACCGTCGTTCACTTCAAATCGACTTTTCATTCGGATACACATATGTATTAGAATTCGCCCCTGTCGTTTCAAACGGGGCCGGGCGCGACGTGCATTGCGCGCCGCGTGCCTTGTCGAGCGGGGGCAGGTAGGCCCGCCCAGCTCGCCTACTCTCTTGCTTGGGGTCATCGTGATTCGTCCCGCACTCGACGCGCCCGCCAAATCGCGCGCGTCCTTCCAAGGCCTTTCCTTGTTTGGCTCGCGTCCGGTGGCTCGGCGATACGGCGTAGCCGCCGCCGCGTGCGGCGCGCTCCTTTTTGCGGGCTGCCACCAGCGTGCGCCCGAAACGGCGGCGCCACGCCTCGTTGTCGCCGTCGCCGTGCATCCCGATGGCATCCCGCCCGTGGCCACGTTGCCCGGTGATATCGAGGCGCGCTACAGCACGCCGCTTTCGTTCCGCGTCGCCGGCAAAATCATCGAGCGCGACGTGCGGCTCGGCGATACCGTCAAAGCGGGCCAAGTCGTCGCACGGCTCGATCCGGCGGATTTACAAACGAGTCTGACCAACGCACAAGCGCAATTGGACGCCGCGCAGCACCGGTTCGTCTATGCGAAGCAGCAGCTCGATCGCGACAGCGCACAGGCAAACGAAAAGCTGATCTCGCCCGCGCAACTCGAGCAGACGCAAGATGCGTATGCGTCGGCCGCCGCGCAGCGCTACGCCGCGCGCGCGCAGCTCGCCCTCGCACGCAATCAACTCGGTTACGCGACGCTCGTCGCCGGCCACGCGGGGCTGATCACCAGCGAGCAAGCGGATACGGGCCAAAACATCAGCGCCGGTCAGGCGGTGTACGGCTTGGCATGGGCAGGCGACGTCGACGTCGTCTGCGATGCGCCCGAAAGCGCCCTCGCCGCGCTGGCCGTGGGCACGCGGGCCGAAGTCACGCTGTCCGCTCTACCGGGCAAGCGCTTCGCGGCGCGCGTGCGCGAAATCTCGCCGGCCGCCGATCCGCAAAGCCGCACCTATCGCGTGAAGCTCTCCCTCGCCGCACCCGGCCCCCAGGTGCGGCTTGGCATGACCGCGCAGATCGCGTTTGCCTCCACGTCGGCGCAGGCGCAAGCCGGTCCGCATCCGTTCACGCTGCCGGTCACCTCGCTATTTCACGAGGGGAATTCGCCGGCTGTTTGGGTCGTGCGCGCAGGCACCGACACGCTCGAGCTGCGGCGTGTGGCTGTCGGACGCTATGACGAGCGCACGTTCTCGGTGACGCGAGGCTTGAAAGACGGCGACCGCGTCGTCTACCAGGGCGTCCACGCGGTGAGCGCCGGCGAACACGTGCGCCCCGTGCCTCCGCTGCATCCCGAGGATTTCGCATCATGAGCGGCGCCGATCGCCGCGATTCGCTAGCCGCGGCCGATTCCCCGGAATCGCCCGCCGCTGCCTCGGGACCAACGAGCCTGCACGACGAGGGCCGCTTCAATTTGTCCGCATGGGCGCTGCGGCACCAAGCGCTCGTCGTCTTCCTGATCGCGCTGGCGACGCTCGCCGGCATCCTCGCCTATACGCGCCTTGCGCAGTCGGAAGACCCCCCGTTCACGTTCCGCGTGATGGTGATCCGCACGCTATGGCCGGGCGCTACCGCGCGGCAAGTCCAGGAGCAGGTGACGGACCGGATCGAGCGCAAGTTGCAGGAGATGCCGTACATCGATTTCCAGCGCAGCTATTCGCGGCCCGGCGAATCGATGATCTTCTTTTCGATGAAGGATTCGGCGCCCGTCAAGGACGTACCCCAAACGTGGTATCAAGTGCGCAAGAAGGTGGGCGATATCGCGCACACGCTGCCGGCAGGCAGCGTCGGGCCGTTCTTCAACGACGAATTCGGCGACGTCTACACGAACATCTACACGCTCGAAGGCGACGGCTTTTCTCCGGCTCAATTGCACGACTACGCCGACGAGCTGCGCACGGTTTTACTCCGCGTACCCGGCGTGGCCAAGGTCGATTACTTCGGCGATCCCGATCAGCACATCTTCGTCGAGATCGCGAACGCGCAGCTTACGCGCCTGAACATCTCGCCGCAGCAGTTGGCGCAAGCCATCGCCACGCAGAACGCCGTTGCTTCGACGGGTACGGTCACGACCTTCGACGATCGCGTGTTCGTGCGCCCGAGCGGCCAACTGAACGACTTGCGCGCGCTGGCCGATACACTCATACCGATCGGGCATCGCAGCGTGCGGCTCGGCGACATCGCCACGATCAAACGCGGCTACGACGACCCGCGCGTCACCGAAATGCGCAATCACGGGCACGCGGTGCTCGGCATCGGCGTGACGATGCAAACCGGCGGCGACGTCATCCGGCTCGGCAAGGCACTGGATGCCACGGCCTCGCAATTGCGCGCGCACCTGCCGGCGGGCCTGACGCTCGAAGAGGTATCGAGCATGCCGCGTGCGGTCTCGCACTCGGTCGACGATTTTCTGGAAGCCGTCGGCGAGGCCATCGCGATCGTGCTGATCGTCAGTCTGGTGTCGCTCGGCTTTCGAACGGGGATGGTCGTCGTTATCTCGATCCCGATCGTGCTCGCCGTCACGGCGCTCGTCATGTACCTGTTCGACATCGGGCTGCACAAGGTGTCGCTCGGCACGCTCGTGCTCGCGCTGGGGCTGCTCGTCGATGATGCGATCATCGCCGTCGAAATGATGGCGGTGAAGCTCGAGCAAGGTTGGAAGCGCACGCGCGCCGCCGCCTTCGCTTATACGAGCACGGCGTTTCCGATGCTGACGGGCACGCTCGTGACCGTGTCGGGCTTCCTGCCGATCGCGCTCGCCAAGTCCAGCACGGGCGAATATACGCGTTCGATCTTCGAAGTGTCGGCTATCGCGTTGATCGCCTCGTGGTTCGCTGCCGTCGTGCTGATTCCGCTGCTCGGCTACCACCTGCTGCCCGAGCGCAAACGCGCGCACGGCGAGGCGCACGATCACGAGCACGACATCTACGACACGCGCTTTTATCGCCGGCTCTCCGGCTGGATCAGTTGGTGCGTCGAACGCCGCTTCCTCGTGCTGGGCATCACCGTCGCGCTGTTCATCGCCGCGCTCGCCGCCTTCTCGCTCGTGCCGCAGCAGTTCTTCCCGAGTTCGGACCGGCCCGAGTTGCTCGTCGATATGCGGCTGCCCGAAGGGGCTTCCTTCGAGGCGACGCTGCGGCAAGCCAAGCGGCTCGAGCAGACCCTCGACGGCCGACCGGAAATCGACCATTTCGTCGACTATGTGGGCACGGGAGCCCCGCGCTTTTACTTGCCGCTCGATCAGCAATTACAGCAGCCGAATTTTGCACAATTCGTCATCACCGCGAAATCGATCGAAGCGCGCGACGCGCTCTCGCGCTGGCTCGATACGCGCCTCGACAGCGATTTCTCGGCGGTCCGCACACGGCTCTCGCGCCTCGAGAACGGACCGCCCGTCGGCTATCCCGTGCAGTTCCGCGTGAGCGGCGACGATATCGCCACGGTGCGTGCCATCGCGGAAAAAGTCGCGGCGACGATGCGCGCCGATACGCGAACGCGCGGCGTGCAGTTCGACTGGGACGAACCCGCCGAGCGCTCCATGGCGTTCGAGGTCGATCAAAACAAGGCGCGTCAGCTCGGTGTGAGCTCGGAGGACATCTCGAACTTTCTGGCGATGACGCTCTCGGGCTACACCGTCACGCAGTTTCGCGAACGCGACAAACTGATCAGCGTCGATCTTCGAGCCCCGAAGCGCGAACGCGTGGATCCGGCACGGTTGCTCGGGCTGGCGATGCCGACACCGAACGGCCCCGTGCCGCTCGGCTCGCTCGGGCACGTGCGCAACGCGCTCGAATACGGTGTGATCTGGGAACGCGACCGGCAGCCGACCATCACGGTTCAAGCCGATGTGCGCGGCAACGCGCAAGGCATCGACGTGACGCACGACGTCGATCGCGTGCTGGCCCCGGTGCGTGCGTCGCTGCCGCTCGGCTATCGCATCGAAGTGGGTGGCTCGGTCGAGGAAAGCGCGAAAGGCCAAGCCTCGATCAATGCGCAGATGCCGTTGATGGCGATCGCTGTGCTGACGCTCTTGATGATTCAACTGCAAAGCTTCGCGCGCGTGTTGATGGTCGTGTTGACGGCCCCGCTCGGGCTGATCGGCGTTGTCGCCACGCTGCTCGTCTTCGGCAAGCCCTTCGGCTTCGTGGCCATGCTCGGCGTGATCGCGATGTTCGGCATCATCATGCGCAACTCGGTCATTCTCGTCGATCAGATCGAACAGGACATCGCGGCGGGGCATCGCCGTTTCGATGCAATCGTCGGGGCGACCGTGCGCCGCTTCCGACCGATCACGCTGACAGCCGCGGCGGCCGTCCTCGCCCTGATTCCGCTGCTGCGATCGAACTTCTTCGGGCCGATGGCGACGGCGCTGATGGGCGGGATCACCAGCGCGACAGTGCTGACCCTTTTCTACCTGCCCGCGCTTTATGCGACGTCGTTCAGGGTTCGACTCGACGAACGCGATCCCGCGCCGGACGCGAGCGCTCATACGGGGAATTGACATGAACGTCTTGCGCACCTCCCGAAAGCGGCGCGCGCGTGCTAGCTCGCTTGCCGCGATACCGATGCTGACGGTCACGTTGACATTGCCATTGACGTTGACGTTGGCAGCCTGTTCGCTCGGCCCGACCGGCGAGCCGCCGGCCATGCCCTCGCCTGCCCACTACGGACAAACCGCGCTGCCCGTGCAAACGGCCACCGCCGGCGGCATCGCTCAGCGCTTCGATGTCGGCGCGCAGCCAGTGCCGCAGTGGTGGCAGCGCTACGGCTGCCCGCAGCTCGACGCGCTCGTCGAGGAAGGGCTCACGCACAGCCCGACACTCGCCGCCACCCAAAAATCGCTTGCCGGCGCGCGCGAGCAACTGCGTGCGCAGATCGGCTCGTCGCTGCTGCCGACCATCGACGCCGGCGCGCAGGCGACGCGCGAACGCGCCCTGGGCATCCCCGAGGCCGGGCCGCCGACCGTGCGCTACAACGTCTTCGTCGGACAGATCGAGGCGCACTACACGTTCGACTTGTTCGGCGCTGTCCGCTATGCGAACGCCGCGCTTCACGCCCGAGTGGACGTGCAGGCGTTCGAACTCGATGCGGCACGCCGCGCTTTAGCCGCCAATGTGGTGACGACGGCAATCAATGCGGCGGCGCTCGACGATCAGGTGAAGGCCACGCGGCGCCTCATCGCGCTCGCCCAACAGACGGCGCACGAGGACGCTCGCCGCTACGCGCTCGGCGCCGCATCGCACGCGCAAGCGCTGGCGTCGCGGCAAGCCGCGTCCGACCTCGAAGCGAACTTGCCCGCGTTGCTTGCTCAGCGCCAGGCCGCGCGCCACGCGTTGGCGGTACTGATCGGTCGAACGCCCGATGCGGTGCCGGACATTCCCTCGCTCGCGAGTCTGACGCTGCCCGCGAACGTGCCCGTCGTCGTCCCTTCCGCTTTGTTGCATACGCGGCCCGATATCGCCGCGGCTGAAGCGGCGCTCAAGGCTGCGGCGGCCGAGGTGGGCGTCGCGACCGCGCAGTTGTTCCCAAGCTTGTCGTTGACGGCGTCGATGGGGCAAGGCGGCTTCAATTGGCCCACTGCGCTGTCGGGGGCCGGCGCGCTATGGAGTATCGGCGGCGCACTGTCTCAGCCGCTGTTTCATGGCGGCGCGCTCGTTGCGCAGCGGCGAGCGGCGATCGACTTCTACGATGCGGCCGTGGACCAGTACAAAGCCGCCGTGTTGTCGGCTTTCCAAAACGTGGCCGATGCGCTTGCCGCGCTGCAATACGATGCGCAGGCCGCTCAGGCGGCGGAAACCTCCGCTACCGCAGCGCGCCAGGCGTTCGACGAAACAGCGGCACGCGGCCGGCTCGGCGCGGTAGCGGACGCGGCCGTGCGCGCGAGCGAGCAGCAGTATTGGAACGAACAGTTGAGCGCGATTCGTTCCGTTGGACGCAGACTCAGCGATACGGCGCTACTGTATCAAGCGATGGGCACGCCGCAGGATGCCCGCTAGTCGCACATCGTGGGCATGGGCACCCGAGAACCCAGATGCATCGGCGCCGCACGCCACATACTGAGTGAGCCCGGCGGAAAGGCGTCCGTCCGCGCACCTGGTATCGAGATGCGTTGGCTATGATTTCCTTCGACATGTCGAGCATGGCGACGCCGCCGTCCGATTCGGTCGAAGGGAGTGCCATCACGAGCCTACTTCGTTACGCACCACGCAGAACTAGCGTACCTGCACTGAGTACACGCTCACGGAGCGCCGAGACGTCGACAGGCAGCGCCTCGGTGGAGTCGGAATTGAAGCGCTTTGATTGGCTCGATCTTCACTATTCCCAGATTCCGCATTCGATCGGATTGCGTTCCGCGGGCCCTCGCGGCGGCCGAACGCCGCGCGGCAGTCTTCAAACGTTGGGCGGTCTCGCCGACGGCTATCTTCCCACGACGGCGGAAGGGGTGGCCTCGGCTGCAACGTTTGCCTCCGGTTTCATGCCTTCACCCTACAGCGGGATCGCCGGGGGGCTGGCCGGGGCAGCGTTATTGGCGAACGGGGGCCCCGGGGCCGCAAAATTCGCTCAGGCACCGAGCCGCAATCGAGCCGATGCGTTTTCGTTCGCGAATATCGCGTCGGGATTGCTGACGATGTACTCGGCCATGCCGTTGCCGCAATGGCGCGGCATGACTGCCGTCAGTTCAGGCTTGACCGCCATTGGAGCGATGCCCGGGCTGTACCGGACGCGCGCCGCGCGAAGCGGCGCCGTTCGCGCACTGAACGGGCTGAGCAGCATGGGATACGTGCTGAACGCTGCGCTCGCAGTCGAGGCAGCCAGAAATACCGATGCCGGCGAACACGCAAGCGCGGCCAACTATACCCATGCAGCCAACGCCGCGTGGATTGCCGCGTGGATTCTTTCAAACTTGGCCGGTCATCTCGAATCGAGAAGCGGCGAGCAGGAAGTGTCTCCGAACTCGGGCGATGCCGTGCGGCTGCTTGGCCCCGACAACGTGTAAAGTCGCATCCTCCGACTCGCGCGTTCGACGTGTGTGGGATCAGCGAGAGCGGGAGTGGGCGCGGCGTTCCCCTGCCGTTTGCCCGTTTGCCGGGGACGCTACACCGTCAAATCACGGCGGCTAGCCGTCTCTTCTCCGCCCGCAGCAAGAAGTAATTGATGCCGATGACGCCCACCGTCACCACACCGATAAACAGCGTCGCGAGCGCATTCATCTCTGGATTCAACCCGAGCCGCACGCGCGAGAATACGACGAGCGGCAGCGTCGTCGAACCGGGCCCCGACAAGAACGCCGACAGCACCAAGTCGTCGATCGACAGCGTGAACGAGAGCAGCCACCCCGCCATCAACGCCTGCGAGATCAACGGCAAGGTAATCGCGAAGAACACCTTGAACGGCGTCGCGCCCAGATCGAGCGCGGCCTCCTCCATCGACGGGTTCAGTTCGCGCACGCGCGATTGAACGATGATGGCGACGTACGACATGCAGAGCATCACGTGGCCGATCCAGATCGTCGTGAAGCCACGCCGTTCGGGCCACCCGATCCACTTCCCCATCTCGATGAACAGCAGCAGCAAGGAGATGCCCTGGATCACTTCTGGAATGACGAGCGGCGCGTTGATCATTCCACTGAACAAGGTGGCGCCGCGAAACCGCCCCATCCGTGCCAGTACAAAGCCGGCCCACGTCCCAATGAACACCGAGGCGCAGGCCGTCAGCAACGCAATGCGCAGCGAGAGCCAAAACGCGGTGATGAGCTCGTCGTCCTGCGCGAGCGCGGCGTACCAGCGCGTGGAAAAATGCGTCCACACCGTCACGAGCTGAGACTCGTTGAACGAATAGACCACGAGGCTCAAGATCGGGATATAGAGAAACGCGAATCCGACGCCAAGCGCCGTCACCTGCAATGTACGGTTCGGTTTGATCATCGCCGCGATTCGAGTTGTTTAGCCTGAAAGTGCTGGAACATCGCCATCGGCACGAGCAGCAGCAACACCATCGCACAGGTCACCGCGGACGCCATCGGCCAGTCGGCATTGTTGAAGAACTCGTTCCACATGACGCGCCCGATCATCAGCGTATTCGCACCGCCCAGCAGTTCGGGGATCACGTACTCGCCCACCGCGGGAATGAAAACCAGCAGGCAGCCCGCGATAATGCCGTTTTTCGAGAGCGGCAGCGTGATCTGCACGAATGCCTTCCAAGGCTTGGCGCCCAAATCGTAAGCCGCCTCGAGCAGCGTCAAATCCATTTTCACGAGGTGCGCGTAAAGCGGCATGACCAAAAACGGCAGATACGAATAAACCATGCCGATGTAGACGGCGGTATTGGTCCGATAGAGTTCGATCGGCGTATGAATGAGCCCGATCGCCATCAAGAAGTTGTTGAGCAGCCCGTTGTTCTTGAGAATGCCGATCCACGCGTATACGCGGATCAGAAACGACGTCCAGAACGGCAGCATCACCGCCATCATCAAGATGTTGCGCGAGTTCGGATTCGAGCGTGCGATGTAATACGCCATCGGATAGCCGAGCAGCAGACACAGCAGCGTCGTGACGGCCGCGACGAGCACCGAGTTCACGTACGTGGCGAAGTACAGGCTATCGGTGAACAGAAACGCGTAATGCGCGACGTTCAATGAGATCTGAACGATTCCGTCCTTGACCGCGACGAGCTCCGTGTAAGGCGGAATCCCGAGTTGCAGTTCCGCAAAGCTGATCTTGACCACCAGCAAGAACGGCACGAAAAAGAACATCAGCAGCCAGATGAACGGGCCCGCGACAACGGCGCTGCCGCCCGTCAGCCGTAAGCGCCGCGCAGGCCAAGCCGCGAGTGAGAGCAGCGCCTTCATGCCGTCAACACCACACCGGCCGATGCGCTCCAGCGCACGTAAATTTCGTCGCCCCACGTTGGCGATTCGATTTCCGTCAGCGCGAGGCTGGACACATTCGCCACCACCGTCTTCCCTGAATCGAGCTTCACGTGATAGAGCGAGTAGCCTCCCATGTAGGCGATATTCGCTACCGTACCGCGGCCCCAGTTGTACGCGCCTTCCGGCGGCTTGCGTGTGAGCGCGATTCGCTCCGGACGAACCGAAATGGTGACGGGCATGCCAAGCGGCCCCGTGATCCCGTGGCTGACGTAGAGGCGGGAAGGCAATTGCGCCGTCTCGACGAAAATGTGATCGGGCTCGTCTTCCACAACATTGCCGTCGAACAAATTCGTCGACCCGATGAACTCGGCCGAGAAGCGCGAGTTCGGATATTCGTAGACTTCGTGCGGCGTGCCCAGTTGGACGATTTGGCCGTCGCTCATCACCGCCAAACGATCGGCCATTGTCATCGCTTCTTCCTGATCGTGCGTGACCATGATGCAAGTCACACCCACGCGATCGAGAATGTTCACGAGTTCGATCTGCGTACGCTGCCGAATCTGTTTGTCGAGGGCCGACATCGGCTCGTCGAGCAGCAGCAGCTTGGGCCGCTTCACGAGCGAGCGCGCAAGCGCGACGCGCTGCTGTTGTCCGCCGGAAAGCTGGTGGGGCTTGCGCTTCGCGAAACGCTCCATTTGCACGAGCTCGAGCGCGCTATGCAGACGCTCCTTGAGCTCGGCCTTCGGCACGCCCTCCTGCTTCAGCCCGAACGCGATGTTCGCCTCGACCGTCATGTGCGGAAAGAGCGCATAAGACTGGAACATCATGTTGACGGGCCGCTTATACGGCGGCATCAACGCCAGGTCTTCGCCGTCGATCAGGATCTTGCCCGCGCTGACCGATTCCAGCCCGGAGAGCATGCGGAGCAGGGTCGACTTGCCGCAGCCCGAGCTGCCGAGCAGCGCGAACAGCTCCCCTTTCGCCACCGACAAATTGACGTTCTTGACCGCGACCGTTTCCCCGAACTTCTTGACGACGTCGACGATCTGCACGAAGTTGTCGGCCGATGCGGTGCCGGCCGACGTTGAAGCTGCGGGGCGCCCGCCGACGGGCGGCTGCGAGCTCGACTGATCGCTCATGATTTGCTGCTTGACTCCCATCGTTTGACGTACAAAGCCCCCGGCGTTGGCCCCCGGGGGCTTCATGACTACTGACTTGCCGCTTCCGGCAACGAAATTATCGGCCCGTCTTGAATTCGGTCCACAGCCGCGTTTGCAGACGCTGGATTTCAGGCGGCAACGGCTTGAGCAGGAACAACGTCTTGACCACGTCCGACGGCGGATAGACAGCCGGATCGTTCGCGATCTTCGGATTCACGTACTTCTTGGCCTCGGCGTTGGCTGTCGGATAGTAGACGGCATCGGTAATCGCTGCGTTCACCTGCGGCGTTTCGATGTAGTTGATCCACTGGAGCGCGGCGTCCGGATGCGACGCGTCCTTCGGGATCGCCATCACGTCGAACCAGACGGGCGCGCCGCCCTTCGGAATGTAGTACTGGATCTGATACGGCTTCTTCGCTTCGAGCGCGCGATGCTTGGCGATCACGATGTCGCCCGACCAGCCGTAGGCGAAGCAAATGTCGCCGCCGACCAAATCGTTGATATAGCCCGACGAGTTGAACTGCGTAATGTACGGGCGGATCTTCTTCATCATCGCGAGCGCGGCCTGGTAATCGGCCGGGTTCGTGCTCATCGGATCCTTGCCGATGTAGTGAAGCGCCGCTGCGAAGAACTGATCGGGCGCGTCGAGTACCGATACTCCGCAGGCCTTCAGTTTCGAGATGTTCTCGGGCTTGAAGAGGATGTCCCAGTTGTCGAGTTTGGCGTTCTTGCCGAGGATCTGCTGGGCCTTTGCCATGTTGTAGCCGAGGCCCGTCGTTCCCCAGGCCCAGGGTACGACGTACTTGTTGCCCGGATCCGCACCGGCGACGAGCGACATCAGTTGCGGATCGAGGTATTTGAGGTTGGGGATCTTCGCTTTGTCGAGCGGCTTGAAGATGCCGGCGGCGATTTGCTTGCCCGCGTAGTTGCTCGTCGGCACGACGATGTCGTAGCCCGAATTGCCCGTGAGCAGCTTGGCTTGGAGCGTGTCGTCGCTATCGTAGTTGTCGTAGCGGACGTGGATACCCGATTGCTTTTCGAAGTTCGGGATCGTGTCCTTGGCGATGTAGTCGGACCAGTTGTAGACGTTCAGTTGCGCATCCTTCGCCGATGCCGCCCACGGCGCGGCGCACAAAACCAGTGCAGCAACAGCGCCCATCACCTGTTTCTTCATTCCGTTCTCCGATGCGGGCCAGTTTTTTGCCCGGCCTCAACCCCGCCGATGCCGCAGCGCAACGCTCGCGGCCCCTCTGAAAAACCCGAAAGCTACCATCATTCATTGGCGCGCGGCACAAAAATGCGAGCGGTTCGGACCAGTGTCGCGCAAACGGCACAATCGGCCGTCTGCTTTTGCCGCTGTCGTGCCCGCGTGGCGTGCCCCACGTCGCGAATCGGGCGCAATTTTATCGGGTTATTCGGCCTTGTCTACCCGAAAAAACGCGCCGTTAGCCTTTCGGACAGCCTACATCCGTTGCATGGGACAAGGCCGCTTCCGCCGTAAGCGTCGAGCACGTGTGCTCAGCCTCGGCTACCATACGGGCAGCCCCCGCATATGAGAATGGTTTCGATGGCTTCCAACCTCCACGAGCTACCCGACAGCCCCTGTATCGGCGTTTGCTCGACGCTTTTCGATGAAATCTGCAAAGGCTGCGGCCGCACTGCCACCGAAGTGTGCAATTGGGTCTTCATGAGCGACGCCGAGAAACGCGCCGTTTGGGAGCGCATCGAGCGCGAAGGCACTGCGATGCGTTTTCAGAACGATAAGATTTGAGCGGTTGCTGAACGGAAAAGACGCCGGACGGCGTCGGCGCGGGACGATGAATTTCCAGCGCCAGGGGGCGCGGGCAGCGGACATCCGCCGCCCGGTCGCACGTAGTAGAGGCGACTACTTTGACGGCAAGACAGACACTGCGTCGCGCAACTGCTCTGCTCGCCTGTTGTTAAGCTCAGCAACACAGGCTAACCGATCGATCTCGTGCGCGTTACCCGGCCAGTAGGATGCCGGCCCAACTGCAGGCCGACCTGTCAAGCCCGCTTCGCCGCCTCGACTTGCATCGACTTATATTCGAGATATTCCTCGAGTCCGTACACGCCATTCTCGCGGCCATAACCCGATTGCTTGTAGCCGCCGAATGGTGCTTGCGCATTCCACGCGCCGCCGTTGATATCGACTTGCCCTGTCCGCAGACGCCGCGCGACCGCGATCGCTCGTTCATTGCTGCCGGCCCAGACGGCGCCGCCCAAACCGTAGACCGAATCGTTGGCGATCCGAATCGCTTCTTCCTCGTCCTTATAAGTGATGATCGACAGCACGGGCCCAAAGATTTCCTCTTGCGCGATCGTCGCTTTCGGATGCACGCGGCCGAAAACGGTCGGCTTGACGAAAAAGCCTTTGGACAAACCCTCGGGCATTTGCGCGCCGCCTGTCACGAGTTCGGCGCCCTCTGCCACACCGCGCTCGATGTACTCGCGCACGCGCTTGACCTGCACGGCCGACGCCAACGGCCCAAGGCGCGCGCCCTCGCTGCGCGGATCGCCGACGACGTACCGTTCCGCCGCGGCCTTTGCCAAGTTGCGAACCTCTTCGTAACGCGATTCCGGCACGATGAGGCGCGTGTGCGCCGAGCACGTCTGCCCCGAGTTCAAATAGCAAGCCGCGACGGTGCCTTCCACGGCTGCGGCAAAATCGGCATCGTCGAGCACGACCGAAGGCGATTTGCCGCCCAACTCGAGCGCCACGCGCTTGACGCTAGCCGCTGCCAGTTCGGCCACACGCTTACCCGCGCGCGTCGAGCCCGTGAACGACACCATGTCGACGAACGGATGGCTCGCGATGATCTCGCCGACGACCGGACCATACCCGCTCACGAGATTGAACGCGCCAGCCGGCAAACCGGCTTCGTGAATCGCTTCGGCCAACATGAAGGCATTGAGCGGCGCAACCTCCGAAGGCTTGAGCACCACGGTGCAGCCCGCCGCGAGCGCTGCGGCAACCTTCAGCGTGATCTGGTTGAGCGGATAGTTCCACGGCGTGATCGCCGCGACGACGCCCACCGGCTCGCGCACGACGAGCGAATTGCCGACGCGCGCCTCGAATTCGAATTCGCGCGCGAGCTTGGCGTAGGCGTTCCAGTTATAGACGGGGCTGCCAACCTGAATCGCACGCGAGAGCTTGAGCGGCATCCCCACTTCGCCGCTAATCGTGACGGCCAACTCCTCGGCGCGTGCCTTCAAATTGGCCGAGATTGTTTGGAGATAGTCGGCGCGAGCAGCCGCAGGCGTCGCAGCCCAGGCGTCGAACGCGAGCTTCGCGGCCTCGACAGCCGCCTCGGCGTCGGCGGCCACACCCTCGGGAATCCGGCCCATGATTTCTTCCGTGCCGGAATCGATGACGTCGATGGTGCCCGTACCGGAAGGCTTAAGCCATTGGCCGCCGATATAAAGACGTTCGTAGATCTTCATTGCGCGTGTTCACCTTGTGGGTTTCGACTCGCACATTCTACCCAGCCGCTTTGCGTGCGTTGCGCCAAACGTGCATCGCATGCATCGCAAACGACGCGGGCCGGCGGATTGAACCGCCGGCCCGCGCGCAAAACCGCTTCTATCGCGTCTGTCCCTTACTGCACGCCCTGGCTCGTCAGGAATTCCTCGTAATTCCCACCGAAGTCGTACAGCGTGCCGTCCGTGCGCACTTCGATGATGCGATTCGCCAACCCGCTAACGAATTCACGATCGTGCGAGACGAAAATGAGCGTGCCGTCGTACTTGTCGAGCGCGATCTGCAGCGATTCGATCGATTCCATGTCCATGTGGTTGGTCGGCTCGTCCATCAGCAGCAC
>JBQCDS010000758.1:0-8023 GCA_051961035.1 Trinickia sp.
GGCTTGACGTTGTTGAGCGCCACCGTGAACACTTCCAGCGGGTCCTTGCCACCCTTGGTCTGGATCTGTTCGAAAGCGCCATAAACGATACGCTCGGCAACCGACTTCTTGCCCGAGAGCATCAGCACGTTCATGAATTTAGCTACATCAACGTTGCCGAACTTCGGATCCGGCAACACTTCCCGCTTGGGAACTTCGCGACGACGCGGCATGTTTCTTCCTTTGACTTTTCAGTTGGAGCTCGATCGAGAGCCCCGCGGCCACCAACTAACCCGATCCATCTTTGACGACTAACCAGCTTGGCCGGGTGACCACTTACTCGACAGCACCGGCGAATCCGGCACCACCGCCTAAATCACTACTCAGACAGGCGAATTGCCTCTCTGCTTACTTGCCTGCCTTAGCGCGCTTCGCACCGTACTTCGAGCGAGCTTGCTTACGATCCTTGACGCCCTGCGTATCGAGCGAACCGCGGACCATGTGGTAACGCACACCCGGCAAGTCCTTTACACGGCCGCCGCGAATCAGCACGACCGAGTGTTCCTGCAGGTTGTGGCCTTCACCACCGATATACGAAATGACTTCGAAGCCGTTCGTCAGACGAACCTTGGCGACCTTACGGAGCGCCGAGTTAGGCTTCTTCGGCGTGGTCGTGTACACACGCGTGCACACGCCACGACGCTGGGGGCAGTCCTGCAAGGCCGGGCTCTTGCTCTTCGTCGTTTCCGACGTGCGGCCTTTGCGAACCAGTTGGTTGATGGTTGGCATTGTGTATTCCTGAGATTGATCAAAAACGCCGCACCGTCTGCCGGGCAAAGCGGCTTGCGATGCGTGTCAAGCTTCCCGCCCGGATCGGAGCTAAGGCTTGCTCACGCGTGCGCGAGCACCCTCGGCCCAAGAGCCAAGAACAGGAACCCAGCATGATAGGGCAAAAAGATCAAGCGGGTCAATAGGTTGAGCGAATTGACGCGTTCCTAACGTTAGGACGTCCGGTCCGCGCAAAGTGTGAAGCTCGCTCGTGGCGACCGAGCGAGCCAAGCACGAAAGCTTCGCTTCAATTGCCCCAGTGCCAGAAGTGTCCCGGGTAGACATCGCCGTCTGGGTGTAGAAGTTGATGCTGTTGGCGCGCATCAGCTTGGGGAACGGCGAACGTATCCCAAGGATTCCCGGGGGGAGCCATCTAGTTCGCGATAGCGCGCGAATCGGGGGACAACGGGAGCATCGTATTTTTGCTCGTTATTGCGGGGTTAAGCCGGAAGACAGTCAGCCGATGCCCGACTGTCTCGTCGGGTGAAAAGCGAATGATGGATGATCGCCGGAGGTGGCGCCGTGACGGTGCGAAATCATGGCGCGGGAAGCGCTCGCGCGCTTCTCAGCCGGACCTCAATCCGCCGCCACCACCTCAAGCAGCTCGTCGCCAAAGCGCTCGAGCTTGCGCGCCCCGATACCGGGAATGTGCCGCAAATCATCGATCGAATCCGGCGCCGAGCGGGCAATCTCGGCCAGCGTCGCATCGTGAAAGATCACATACGCCGGCACGCCGTCTCGTTTAGCCGTATCCGTACGCCACGCCCGCAGTCGCTCCCAACGAGCGCGTTCACGCGGCCCGAGCCCCGCAGTCGGATCGGCCCGTTCGCCCGTGCGCGATGATGCTTGCCGCGTGCGCGTCGGCTTCACGTAGCGGCGCAGCGTCACGCTGCACTCGCCCTTGAGGACGGGCTTGCTGGCCTCGGTCAACACAAATGCGCCGAAGCCGTCGTGGTCGATGGTGAGATAGCCATAGGCGACGAGCTGACGGAATACAGCACGCCACTCTGGCTCCGACAAGCTCGCGCCAATCCCGAACGTGGTCAGCGTGTCATGCCCACGTTCGCGAACCTTTTCCGTACGATTGCCGCGCAGGATGTCGATGAGATGTCCGGCCCCAAAATGGAATCCGCTTGCTCGGCGCGCACGGAACACGCACGAAAGCGCCATCTGCGCCTCACGTGTCGCATCCCACGTCGTGGGCGGTTCGAGGCACGTATCACAATTGCCGCAAGGTGCGCTGCCTTCGCCGAAATATGAAAGCAGCCGCACGCGCCGGCAGGCCGCCGTTTCGCATAATCCAAGCAATGCATCGAGCTTGCTCGTTTGCACGCGCTTGTGCGTATCGTCGGCTTCCGATTCGTCGATCATCTTGCGCTGCTGCACGACGTCGCCAAGCCCATACGCCATCCATGCGTTCGCAGGCATGCCATCGCGCCCCGCGCGTCCCGTTTCCTGGTAATAGCCTTCAACGCTCTTCGGCAAATCGAGGTGCGCGACAAAACGCACGTCCGGCTTATCGATGCCCATGCCGAACGCGATCGTCGCGCAAATCACGACGCCCTCTTCACGCTGAAAAATTTCCTGATGGCGCTGACGCGTTTCGAAATCCATGCCGGCGTGATAAGGGAGCGCGCGCACACCGTGCGTCCTCAGCCAATCGGCCGTTTCCTCGACCTTGCGACGCGAGAGACAATAGATGACACCGGCATCGGTGGTGCCGTCATCGTTCATGTGTTCGGCGCGGATGAAATCGAGCAGCTGCGTACGCGCGTTGTCTTTCTCGACGATGCGATATCGAATGTTGGGCCGATCGAAACTCGAGACGAACACGCGCGCTTCGTCGAGCGCCAGCCGATGAATGATTTCGTCGCGCGTGATCGCGTCGGCCGTGGCCGTGAGCGCGATACGCGGAATAGAAGGGAACCGCTCGTGCAGCACCGACAGCTGCATGTATTCAGGGCGGAAGTCATGCCCCCATTGCGAGACGCAATGCGCTTCATCAATCGCGAACAGCCCGATGCGCGCGCGTTCGAGCAGCTCGAGAAAGCGCGGCGTCATCAATCGCTCGGGCGCGACGTACAGTAGATCGAGAGCGCCGTCGCGCAACGCACGTTCGGTTGCCGCGGCTTCCGCACCCGTCAGCGTCGAGTTCAAGTACGCCGCACGCACACCGAGTTCGGTTAGGGCGGCCACTTGGTCTTGCATGAGCGCGATCAGCGGCGAAACCACGATGCCCGCTCCCAGCCCCGCTTCGCGGCGCACGAGAGACGGAATTTGGTAGCACAGCGACTTGCCGCCACCCGTAGGCATCAGCACGAGGCAATCGCCGCCACCCGCGACGTGTTCGACAATATCGCGCTGCTGCCCTCGGAACGCGGGATAGCCGAATACTTCATTGAGGACTTCTAGTGAACGGGACATGGAGGCGATGGGAACGGCGAACGGCAAAGGACAGACGCCATTTTACCAACCCGCCCGCGCGCCGTGCCCTTCCTCATCCACACGTTAGCCATTTGGCACGCCGAAAGAAGACGCTAACGACCTACGAAACGCTCGATAGCGGCTCAACCGGTTTCGGATATCCGCACTCTTCCAGATAGGCCGTCACCGCCGCGACGTGGTCGTCTGGGACGAAGATGACGGCGATCTCAGTAGGGTCGACACCGCCTTTGACTCCCGTTTCGCCAGCGATGTCCGAGGAGACGTCGACGAGTTTATCGAACCGCGGTTTCAATCCGTACACGACCGGGAAATTCTCCCTGACGAACGCTGCGATCGTGACGTCGTCGCCAATCTCATTGAGCCGCGCATCGGACACCTCGCGCACTTGCTTCAGGTTGGCGTCGAACGATTCGTAACCGGGCAGTTCGATGCTCGCCCGCGACTTGATCGGCGAGCGCGATGCGAAAGAAGCGTCCGTCGCATAGCGCAACGCTCCATCGAACTGCGCTTCCCACACAACAGAAAGATGCTCGCGATTGAATGCCCGTTCGTGGAAGGCGTTGCCGCGTTCCCCCGTGTACACGGGCGCTCCGTGCTCGAGCAACGCACCCATGGGCAGCAGCGAACCGCGTATTTCGGCCGCCGTCGACGAATGGAACGCGATGAGACTGCCGGAGCGCGAACCATGAAAATGCGTGCTGCCGTGCGCGCTAATTCTTAGCTGCTCTAAACGCGCTCTGCGGCTTGCCTGGACCGCAGCAAAGCCGTCAAAGAAATTTGGACGCGACGGGGCATTCGAGCCTGGTGCACCGCCTTTGACGCTTGGAAGGTCCCGCGCGAGTTGCCATTGGCCCACGCGAGCGTGTGCGTCGAAAGCATACTCGAACGAGGCCGTCATGATCCGGTTCGAACCGTCGGGGGAAACGATGTTCCAGAGAGGACGCTGCGGGGTTGTCTTCGCCCGATCCGGAGCGACGCGATAAAGCTTGCCCTGCCAGTGCGCGTAGTGAGCAGCGGTGGCCGGGTCCCAGAGCATGCCCGACTCGCCTCGGCGCATGATCGCGGGCCACGCCCTCACTTCATAGCCGTCAAGGTGCTTCGCAAGCCGAGCGATGTCCGCGGACGGAAGCACCGATACGGCGCGAACCGGCGGGAAATCCGGTCCGACTTTCTCAGCCCGGACGATTTTTAGCCCCCAATCGTCGCCGGCAAATCCGAGATCTTTCAAGGCAGTGAGCGCATGCTCTGCGTGCAGGCGCAACGCGGACGGAATCATCGGCGTCGGCATGGCGCGTGCCTTCGCTTTAGCGGAGCCGTCGAGCGTGTGGCCGGACAGGCGGCCTAACCCGCTTTTCAGCAAGTGCCCTTCACCCAGGGTGACGAAATCCAGCCCGAAACCTACCGCGCCGCCGGCCATTTCCGCGTAATCGCCCTTGATCGCCCCCTCGGCGATCGTCGCCACCGAACCCGCAAACGGCACTAGCGTGATGGCCGCCATGCCCGCTCGCTCGATGTCGCCCGTGCGTACGCCCTCTTCGATGTTATAAAGGTTCGACAGCACCGGCACGGCGTTGATGATTTGCTCCACACGGCCCGTCGCGACGCCTTCGACGAAACCAATGACATTTGACAGCACGGGTGCGTTCTCAAACCAATGCCTGATGCCGCTGTCCTGCACATTGCTGTCCGGTTCCGCTGTTTCGGCGTCGCTTGCCGTCGACGTGACGTAGGCGCGCGACAACTCGCCCACTTTCGCATTGACCGCCGCCTCCGTCAGCGGAGCATGTGCCTCGCGCAGTTGCACGCGCGCCTGGGCCATCAACGCGTGATTGTCTGGCCCAGGGTCGGTGAGGACATCGTTCACGAAACCGCGCAAGTCCGCCAGTCGTTCTTGCGGAGTGTTTCCGGCGAAGGCGATCCCCTTCGTCTTCGCGAGGTTGAGCCCGAAGAGAACCCGCGGATCCACAAGGCTCCCCTCTGCGTGCCGCCAATCATGAACGAGCGCGAGGAAGGCCCGATGCAAGTCGGCCTCACTCGCGTAGCAGCCGGCGGCCGGCTCTCCACGTGCGAGCGCCGACGCCTTCAGTACGGTGGCCATGGCATTTTGTGCCGAGCCGAACGGATATTGGCTATCGAGCCCGTGCTCGTGCAGCCATTGTTCGACCAACGCGACGCGGTCGGCCTCGCTGAGTCGGGCATAGCCAGGATTGCGCAGGAGCGCTGGGGCCCGTGCAAGATCGGACACGGTGCCCTTCGCATTGACAAGCGCATTGCCATCAATATAGATCGCGACTTGTTGCTCTTGCTGCGTCAGGCCCCCTGGACTGAACAAGGACTGCTTGAGCGCCTCGCGTTCGAGCGCTTGTGCGAACGCGGGACGCACGATCTCGATGGATACCGGGGATGCCGCGGATGCGCGCTCCGGCAGTGCGGGGCGGCGAGCGATGAAGTACAGTGCGGCCGCCTGATCGAGTAACTGCGCCGTATCGGAGAACAAGGCGCGATGACGCAATTGTTCAAGCAGCAGGCCTTTTTGGCCTAGCTCCTCCATCGCGGCCTCTGCAATGAGGGGATCGCGCTTTTTATGTCGCATCACGGCCTGCAGCGCCTGGGTGGCTGTCTCGATGGTCGAGCGCGCGTGATCCACGCTAATCCAATCGAGCCCGGCGTCGCGCTGCAAGCGGCCCACCGCCTGCGCGCCATCGGAGGCGCTCGGTACCGACAGCAGCTGCACCGCCTCAGCCGTGTGCACAACATCATCGGTGCGGATCGGTTCGGCGCTAGCGCGATCGAGGGACGGCCAGCCAAGCTCATCAAGTGCCTGTTCCCCCGTTTCGTTTAGCGCGTCCAACGTGTCGTTTCGCTGCAATGGGTCGAGACTGACAAAAAAAGCTCGGGTGACTTGCACGGATCTCAATTCAAAGGGCACGGCCGATGGAAACTCGCGTTGCCCGGCGTGACGGCTTTCTGGGGATACGACTGCCGCGCTCGTTATCGAGCGCGGGCCCGCAAACCTACCAACCTTTGCAGTAGCTTGGAACTCAAAAAGCTGAAATTAGGACGACAGCACCCCGGCCTCACAATCGACGCCGCACGCGGCATAGGGATGAGCGTGCGATTCCCGGTGGAGTGACTCTGCGCCTTGCCGGCGCGGCGAATCTCACCCGCTGGAAGCGCCCGGCTTACCCTGGCGCACCGAAGAACTGCATCGCGGCTTTCCCGGTTTCAGCCGTGCAGTACTTCAGCAGGCTATCGGTCGTCGCGTGAATGAGGTGTCACGTCAATAGATACTCCACCGGCTCGGGCGCGGGCGGCAACTCGCTTCGTCCAAGCGCTTCGAGCAACGTCGCTTCAATGCCCTGACAGAGCGCGTCGAGCGGCAAATCGTTCGGCTGCATGCCGAACGGATCCTCGATCTCGGCGCTCAACGCTTCCAGTGCGAAAAACGTATAGGCGACGAAGCCAACGATAACAGGCGTCATACCCCCGATGGACTCAACGAGCCCGAACGGCAGCAGCAGGCAATACAGATAAACCGTTCGATGAATGATGACCGCGTAAGTGAACGGAATCGGCGTACCGGCGATGCGCTCACAGCCGCCGAGGGCATCGCCGAGTCGGCACAGCGGCGCCTCCATCGCTTGCGCAAGCGGATCGGACAGCCGGCCATGACGCCGCTGCTCCCGCAGCCATTCACCGATCATGACGAGCAGCATCGCCGGCTTGTATCGCGCACTCGACAAACGCGCACAGTCTTGTTCGGGCAGCAACCGCTCGAGGTCGTTCGACGTGTCCGTGCCGCGCAATTGGTGACGCAATGCATGCGTGAAAGCGATCAAGCGATTGACGAACGCGGGGGCGTCGGCGGCATCGTCGACGAGCGTCAAAGCTTGCCTTGTGAGTGCCCGCGTGTCGTTGAGCACGGAGCCCCACAGCACACGCGCTTCCCAATATCGGGCGTAACTCGTGTTGTTGCGAAAGCCGAGAAAGATGGCGAGCGTCAGACCGATCAGCGAGAACGGCACGAACGTCAAATGCACTTTATCGACCAGCAGCGAGTGATGGAAAACGGTGATCAACGTCGCGAATCCGATCGTGGTCACGAGTTGGGGCGCGATATCGAGAATGACTGAGCCGCGTATGACAAGCATCATGCGCAGCCAGTTGGGATAGGGACGAACGATCATGGCAGCCGGTTCGATGAAGACGGCCCGTGACTGACCGAGCGCATGGCGAGCGACATCCAATGCGTCCGTCGCGAACACGTCGGGGTATGCAGTGTATGCCTTTCGCTAACGGAGAGCGGTGAAACGCAGTGAAGTGGCTCGACGCAATGAGCGGACGCTTCGGAATTCGGGACGCACATAAAAACCGAGGGCAAAGCTTGGGAATTGCTTAGTGCTGCGTGATCGTTGCGGTGTTGGCGGCCCCTTGCTGGTTCAGGCCAGCGAAGTTGCCCGTGCCACTCTGGGTGACGGCGCCCACGTTGTTCGCACCGCTTTGCCATACGCTAGCATAGTTGTACGAACCGTTTTGCGCGACCGACAAGCTCTCGTTGGAACCGAGTTGTTGCGCGTAGGCATTGTTATAGCTGCCCTGTTGCGTGCTCGTGATCGTCGATTCGAAGGAGTCAAACTGGTTCAAGCGTCCGCCCCCACGCAGGATCAACCCATCGCGCTCGTCAACCGCGGCGAAATCGAGCCGATGCTGTCCGCGTGAGCCGACAGCGGGTACACGTTCTCCGAGCAAAAAAAAAAGCCGCTCAGTCTGA
>JBQCDS010000759.1:0-2283 GCA_051961035.1 Trinickia sp.
GGGATGCTACGAGGAGGGATTTCTTCATGATCACGTCCTTTTATGGTTAAAGGTAAGCAACAGCGCGAAATAATACCGGTAATGTGCTCCAACACCAACCTAGGCCGCTGGTGGGACGCACTTCAGAGCGTGAATCTTCCCCACGGCTTGGGCGGAAATTATATGCACTTTCGTACCGACCGTCGACAAAGCAGGGTCAATACGTTGCCTTTCTCATACAGAATTTAACCGTAATCGATAGGTGCGGGCGGTCAGCTTCGTGGATATGCGCCGACTCGTACCCAGCCGGCACGATACCACTCGTGCAGTAACGCTGTCATCGATCGATCGTCCGAGTGTGTTACAAAGCGTTTCCCTTCAATTCGTCGAGCATCGGCCAATTCCAAGAGCCATTTTCGGCTGCGCGGAAGGGCTGATTCCTCACCGTTGATAAAGTAAGTTCGTGCGCCATAAAGCAGCGCCGTCTTGTTGTCGAGCCGAATACCCGCTTCCTGCGCGCGCCGGATGAATACCGCTTCGGCAAGCGGCCGATCGGGCGCGTCGAACACCACCTGCGGCTTCGGCTCGCTCAAATAGCTGCCGAGGAACGAGACCAGATCGCGTTCGCTCCAGGTCACGCGTGCAAGGATCGCGCCAAGTTCGGCGACGAGAGCGTGAGGCACCTGCGCAGGGTGCGCGACCGCGCTTTGGCGCGGGTCGCGATAAAGCCGCTCGCCCGCTTGGCCGTGCGCCGCATTCCCCCGTTCCGCCAGATAGTACAAAAACTGGCTGAGGAGCTCGTTTGCCGAGGGCGCCCTAAAGCCGATGGAGCACGTCATGCATTCGCCCACTGCCACGCCGTCGTGCGCAATGTGAGGTGGTAGATACAGCATGTCCCCCGGTTCCAGCAACCATTCCTCTTCCGGCTCGAAATGCTGTAAAACCTTCAAGGGTAGTCCAGCTTTTAGCGTCAGGTCTTTCTGAGCCGAAATGCGCCAGCGGCGCTTGCCGTGCACCTGAAGCAGAAAGACGTCGTAGGAATCGAAGTGCGGGCCGACACCGCCGCCGTCGGTCGCATACGAGATCATCAGATCGTCGAGGCGAGCATCGGGTACGAAGCGGAACAAATCGAGCAGGGCGCGGGCACGATCGTCGTGCAGATCCACGCCTTGCACGAGCAGCGTCCACGCGCGGCGTTCGACGCTTGGCAGCGCGTCGAGATCGAATGGCCCGTGCTCGAGCTTCCACTTGCTGCGAGCGTGCGTGATGAGGCGCGATTCGGCGTCGTCGGTCGCGGCGAGTTCGAATAGCTCGTCGCGCGAGAGCGGGGCGGTGACCTGCGCAATGGCGCCGCGGATGAGCAGCGGTTTTTTCTGCCAGTAACGTCGCATGAACTGCGCGGGCGTGAGGCCGCCGAGCAGAGACGTTGGCGTATCGGGCGAGGGAGGCGTAGCCGGCGTCACCGGTGAATTGGACGTAACGGCCGTACCGGCCCGATGGTCGAGGGGCCGCTTGGGCATCGTATAATGGAACCGTATTTTGGAGACTCGAATGAAAATTGCAAAGAACACCGTTGTGTCCGTCGCTTACAAGCTCTCGGATGCCCAGGGCAACCTCATCGAGGAAAGCGACGAGCCGATGGTCTATCTGCACGGCGGCTATGATGGCACGTTCCCTAAAATCGAGGAAGAGCTCGACGGGCACGAGCCGGGCTTCCAAACGCAGATCCAACTCGAGCCCACGGACGCATTCGGCGAATACGATCCTGAACTCGTGAAGATCGAGCCGCGCGACCGCTTTCCCGAGCCGATCGAAGTCGGCATGCAGTTCGAGGGCACGCCCGAGGATGGCGACGACGAAATCGACTCGCTGATCTATACGGTCACGGATCTAGCGGAAGACAAAGTCGTGCTCGACGGCAATCACCCGCTGGCCGGTATGGCGCTTCGGTTCGCGTTGACGGTCAAGGAAGTGCGCGAAGCCACGGCCGATGAGATCGAGCATGCGCATGTGCACGGCGCCGAAGGCATTGAAGTCGTCGATGAAGATGATGACGACGAGGAAGGCGAGGGCGGCGCTTCAGGAGCCCCGACGCTGCACTGAGGCCGGTTCCGTCGGCAGCGGCGCATCGCTTGGCGCTGCCGGCGCGCTCGAGGGTGAGGTTGGCCATGCGGGGAATGTGGGTGACAAGGGCGACGCGGGCGTTGTCGGTGCGCCGGGCGTCGCCCCGTTGCTTGGGATAGCGGGCGGCAGCAGCGGCGGCTCGGGCGGTGCGGGTGGCGGCGCAGGCTCGGGCGGCGGCGC
>JBQCDS010000760.1:0-2197 GCA_051961035.1 Trinickia sp.
AAATTTAAAAATTTTTAATCAATTATTCCTGCGTAAAACTCCACTCCAAACACTTGCACTGTTTTGTTTTTCGCTTATTCCCCCCCCGACGGGGTCAACGCGAGCGTTGAGCGCCTACGCGGAGATCTCGCGCGTTTCGAGCCGGTGGTATTCGATGCTGGGCTGGTTTCTGCGATCGAAAGGGCCGCCGGGCGACGACAGTGGAACCCATGGGGTGCTCGTGCATCCCGCGCGTCTCATCGCGAGGCGACTACACCGCGCTCGCCCACGACTTCTCCGCGCTGCAACACATAGGCGATCCGTTCCCCTTGACCGGTCAGCACGGCGATATCCTTCAGCGGATTGCCGTCGACCACCAGCACGTCCGCAATCGCGCCCGCTTCGATCATGCCGAGATTGCCCTCGGGCGAGACGATCCGGCCGCCGATCGTGGTAGCCGAACGAAGCGCTTCGAGATTGCCGAGCACGTCCGAGCGAATGCGCAATTCGTCGCTCTGAAACGTGTGCATCTCGCCGAGCAGATCCGAACCGAAGCCCATCGGCACACCGGCCTTTGCATAGATCTGCAGCGACTCGCGGCCGGCTTGCCGCACTGTTTCGACCTTCGCGATCGAGTCCGGCGGCAAACCGTAGTCCGCGCCGTGCTTCGCGAGCGCATCATACGTGACGAGCGTCGGCACCACGAACGCACCGTGCTCACGCATCAGTTTTGCGGCCGCTTCGTCGACCAGATTGCCATGCTCGATGGTCCGCACGCCGCATCGGATCGCCCGCGAAATTGCGCGACCGGTGTAGGCGTGCGCCATTACATAGGTATTGGCGGCTTCGGCCTCGGCGACGATCGCCCGGATCTCATCTTCGGAATACTGCGTATTCCCAATCGGATCGGTTGGCGACGCGACGCCGCCCGATGCCATGATCTTGATCTGCGTCGCGCCCTTCTGGATCTCTTCGCGCGCGGCAAGACGCACCGCATCGACGCCGTCGACCACGCGCGCGATAGCGCCCGCGCGGAAACAACACGAGCACGGTTCGAGTGTATCGCCACGCGGCCGAAAATCGCCGTGGCCGCCCGTTTGCGAAAGGGCCTTGCCCGACGGAAAAATACGCGGACCGGCAATCAGACCGCTTTCGAGCGCCTGCGTCAAACCCCAGTCGGCGCCGCCGGCATCTCGCACAGTAGTGAAGCCCCGGCCGAGCATTGCCTTGAGAATCGGCAGCGCCCGGATCGCGGTGAGAATATTCGGCTGCGTGGCGTTCGTACCGAGGTTGGCGCGCGAAGCCAGCACGTGCACATGACAGTCGATGAGACCAGGCATCACCGTTTTGCCGCGTGCGTCGATCACGCGTGCATTCGGTAGATCGACAGGACGATCGGTGACTTCGACGATATGGCCGTTTTCTATCACGACATGGTGATGTTCGAGCAGCACGCCCTGCTTCAGATAGAGTACGTTGCCGCCAATGATTAACGTAATGCTCATGAGTGTGTCCTGACCTAATTAGAAATCGGGCGACCCACGCGGGCCGCACGCGCTGTCTGGAATCAGTGCTGGCGCGAATCGCGCACGAAGCATGTTCCCGCGAGGCTGATTGCCGCTGCGATCATCACGTAGAAAGCGGGCGCCATGTTGCTGCCCGTCGATGCGATCAGCCAGGTGATAAGAAACGGTGCGAAGCCGCCAAAAATCGTCACGGCAAAGTTGTAGGCGACGGAGAGTCCCGTGGAGAGCACCCTGGTCGGGAACAGTTCCGAAAACGCCGCGAGAATCGGCCCGGTGTATACAGCGATCAACAGACCGAACACACCTTGAAACACCATCAGCGAGGCGAGGCCCGGCGCCCGGTTGATGTAGGCGAACATCGGCCACGCCAGCACGAGGATCAACAGGGCGGAACCTGACAGAAAGGGACGGCGGCCGAACCGGTCAGCCAGTTTGCCGATCAGCGGCGAAAAGCACATGATCATCGTGCCGCCCAGCATGCCCGCCAGAAAGCCGGTGGATTGCGGCACATGCAGCGTGCGCACCGCATACGTCGGCATATAGAACAGCAGCACGTAGGTACATACGGTCCACAGGATCACCATGGAAAAGCTAGCGCACGTCTCGCGCGGAAAGCGGCGGAATACGTCGGCGAGCGGCGAGTCGTCCTTCGCTTCTTCGGCGACGGCGCTGAACGCGGGTGTCTCGTCCAT
>JBQCDS010000761.1:0-6251 GCA_051961035.1 Trinickia sp.
ATGACGATCCGATCCTGGCCGAAGGGGTCGTGCAATACGTCGGTCAGCCGATGTTCATCGTCGTCGCGACGTCGCACGACACCGCACGCCTGGCCGCCCGCCGCGCCAAGATCGAATTCGAGGAACTGCCGGCGGTGCTCACGGCACAAGCGGCGCGCGCCGCCAATCAGTCCGTGCTGCCGCCGATGAAACTCGCGCGCGGCGAGCCGGCCGCCAAGATCGCCCACGCGCCGCATCGCGAGGCGGGCGAAATGCTGCTCGGCGGTCAAGAGCAGTTCTACCTCGAGGGGCAGATCGCCTACGCCGTACCGAAGGACGACGACGGAATGCACATCTGGTGCTCGACGCAGCATCCGTCCGAGATGCAGCACCTCGTCGCGCATGCGCTCGGTGTCCACTCGCACAACGTGCTGATCGAGTGCCGCCGGATGGGTGGCGGCTTTGGCGGCAAGGAGTCGCAATCGGCCTTGTTCGCCTGCTGCGCGGCGATCGCGGCTTGGAAGCTGCTGTGCCCGGTCAAGCTGCGTCCGGACCGCGACGACGACATGATGATCACGGGCAAGCGCCACGATTTTCATTTCAAGTACGACGTGGGCTACAGCGACGACGGCATCATCGACGGCGTCGCCGTCGACATGACCTCGCGCTGCGGATTTTCCGCCGACTTGTCCGGCCCCGTCATGACGCGCGCGGTGTGTCACTTCGACAACGCCTACTGGCTCCCCAACGTGGACATAGCGGGCTTTTGCGGCAAGACGAATACCCAATCGAACACCGCATTCCGTGGCTTCGGCGGCCCGCAAGGCGCGTTCGCGATCGAGTACATCATGGATAACGTCGCGCGCACGCTCAAGCTCGATCCGCTGGAAGTGCGTCGGCGCAACTTCTACGGCAAGACCGAGCGCAACGTGACGCCGTACGGGCAGACGATCGAGGACAACGTCATTCACGAGCTCGTCGAGGAACTCGTCACGACGAGCGACTATCATCGCCGCCGCGAGCAAGCGCGTGCGTTCAATGCGACGAGCCCGGTGCTGAAGAAGGGCATTGCGATCACGCCCGTCAAATTCGGCATCGCGTTCAACGTCGCGCACTTCAATCAGGCCGGCGCACTCGTGCACATCTACACGGACGGATCGGTGCTCGTGAATCACGGCGGCACCGAGATGGGTCAGGGCCTGAACACGAAGGTCGCGCAAGTCGTCGCGCATGAACTGGGAATCGGCTTCGGGCGCGTACGCGTGACGGCGACCGATACGAGCAAGGTGGCCAACACGTCGGCCACCGCGGCGTCCACGGGTTCCGACTTGAACGGCAAAGCGGCTCAAGACGCCGCCCGCCAGTTGCGCGAACGGCTGGCCGCGTTTGCGGCCGACCGCTTCGGCGAAGGCAAGGTGAAACCGAGCGATGTCGTGTTCGAAAGCGACACGATCTACGTTGGCGAAGTGGCGCTCACGTTCGAGGAAGTCATCGCCAAGGCGTATCTTGCGCGTGTGCAGTTGTGGTCGGACGGCTTCTACGCCACGCCGAAGATTTATTGGGACCAATCCAAGCTGCAAGGCCGGCCCTTCTACTACTACTCCTACGGCGCGGCCGTGTCGGAAGTGGTGATCGATACGTTGACGGGCGAAATGCGCGTGGTGCGGGCCGACGCGCTGCACGACGTCGGCGCCTCGCTCAATCCGGCCCTCGACATCGGCCAGGTCGAAGGCGGCTTTATCCAGGGGATGGGGTGGCTCACGACGGAAGAGCTCTGGTGGAACGCGGGCGGCAAGCTCATGACGCACGCGCCCTCGACGTACAAGATTCCGACCGTCAACGATTGCCCGCCCGATTTGCGCGTGCGTCTGTTCAAGAACCGCAACGCGGAGGACAGCATCCACCGCTCGAAAGCGGTGGGCGAGCCGCCGCTGTTGCTGCCGTTCTCGGTCTTCTTCGCGATTCGCGACGCCGTTGCGGCCGTGGGCGATTACGAGGTCAATCCGCCGCTGAACGCTCCGGCCACGGCGGAGGAGATCTTGAAATCGGTGGCAGCCGTGCGCGCTGCCCGGACGAACGCCCAGCAGCCGGGCACGCTGGCCGAGGCGATGGCGTCATGAGCCCCTGCTCGTTCGCGCTGGCACCGGCCCGTAGCGGTGCGCCTTTGCACGTGGTGCTGTTCGGCGCCGGGCATGTCGGCCATGCGCTCGTGACGCTGCTCGGCATGCTGCCGTGCGTCGTCCAATGGGTCGACGCCCGCGACGAGTGTTTTCCCGAGGAAGTGCCGGCCAATGTGCAGATCGAAGCGACCGATACGCCGGAGGCCGTGATCGACGCTGCTCCGGCGGGGGCGTGCTTTCTCGTCATGACCCACAATCACGCGCTCGACTTCTCGTTGGCCGCGCACATCATGCGGCGCAAGGATTTCGCGTACTTCGGCATGATCGGCTCGAAAACCAAGCGCGTGAAGTTCGAGCGCCGCTTGATCCAGCGCGGCGTCGAGCCCGAGCGGTTGCAGGAGATGGTCTGCCCGATCGGCGTGCCGGGCATTATCGACAAGGCGCCGTCCTCGATTGCCGTCGCCGTGTGCGCGCAGTTGATGCAAGTCTATTCACGCGTGACGGGCGCGACGGCTCGCGCTGCCGATCCTGTCTCGGCTTTCTTGCCGGCGCACGGCTAGCCCTCGCTCACGCGCGCGCTAAGCCTTCCTCGCTGAAAGCCCCGGTTCCCCGTACCGCTATCCCCGCGTCGCTCGCCTGCGCAAAATCGTGGCATGGCAGCAATTTCCGCCGGCATCCCTTATGCTGCACGGCGATGCGCTTCGCAGCGGCATCGCTTGCGTCCGGCCGCGCGCCGGAGCGCGACGTGCATGCTCGCGCCGCGCGAGCCGCACTTGCCAGTGGGTGTCAACCGACCGAGGAACCTGCCATGAGCCGTTTATTCGAGCCGATGACAATCGGCAACCTCGCCTTGTCCAACCGCATTGTCATCGCCCCGATGTGCCAGTATTCCGCCGAAGGCGGATCGGCCACGGATTGGCACATGATCCACCTGGGCCAGCTCGCGCTATCGGGCGCGGGCATGCTGATCCTCGAGGCAACGGCCGTGTCGCCCGAAGGTCGCATTTCGGCCGGCGACCTGGGGCTCTACTCCGATGAAAACGAAACGGCACTCGCCCATGTCCTGAAAGCCGTGCGTACCTACTCGCCGATTGCCGTGGCGGTGCAACTGGGCCATGCGGGCCGCAAAGGATCGAGCCGCGCGCCGTGGGACGGCGGGTCGCAAATCCGCTCCGACGAGCCGCTCGGCTGGAAGACGGTCGCGCCTTCGGCCGTGCCGCATTCGAAGGACGAGGAGGCTCCCGTCATGCTCGACCGGGCCGGCCTCGACCAAGTACGCAACGACTTCGTGGCCGCCACCAAGCGTGCGGCGCGGCTTGGCATCGACGGCATTGAAATCCATGCGGCCCACGGGTATTTGCTGCACCAATTCCTTTCGCCGATCGCCAACCACCGCGACGACGAGTACGGCGGCAGCTTGGAGAACCGCATGCGTTTCCCGATCGAGGTGTTCGACGCCGTGCGCGCCGCGTTTCCGGCCGACCGCCCGGTCTGGGCGCGCATATCGGCGACGGATTGGGTGCCGGGCGGATGGGATGTCGAAGGCACGATCGCGCTGTCCAAAGCATTGAAGGCGCGCGGTTGCGCCGCCATCCATGTCACGACGGGGGGCGTCTCGCCCGAACAGGCGATCAAGCTCGGCCCGGGTTACCAGGTGCCGTACGCTCAGCGGGTGAAGGCCGAGGTGGGCCTGCCGACGATCGCGGTTGGCCTGATCACCGAACCCGAGCAAGCCGAAGCGATTATCGCGAACGGCGAGGCCGATGCCGTCTCGCTCGCGCGCGCGATGCTTTACGATCCGCGCTGGCCGTGGCATGCGGCGGCGAAGCTCAACGCACACGTGCATGCGCCGAAGCAATATTGGCGTTCGCAGCCGCGCGAGTATAAGGATCTGTTCCTGGGTGCCGGATTCGGTCAGCGATAACGATGTCGGACAACCACGATAACCATTCGAACCATCGGGGGACGGGCAAGTCGCGGCGATCTGGCTTGCCGAAGATGCTGCGCCCGCCGCGCTTCGTCGCACGGGTCGTCGCCGTTTCTTGGCGCGATCTGGCCGTCTCCATGGGGCCGATCGTCCTGATCTCCGCCGCCGCGATCTGGCTGGCGATTCGGCTGATCCAGCCGGCGCCGCCCAATACGTTGACGATCTCGGCCGGGCCGCCCGGCAGCTCGTTTTGGAACGCGGCGCAAGGCTATAAATCGATCCTCGCGCGCAACGGCATCACCTTGAACGTTTTGCCGTCGGCGGGATCGCTGCAAAACCTCGAGCGGTTGTCCGATCCAAAGGCGGATGTCGATGTCGGTTTCGTCCAAAGCGGCGTCTCGCTCATGGCCGAACAAGCGGCGGCGAGCGCGGCCGCCACGGCAAGTGCGGCAACTGCGGCAAGTGCATCGACTGCATCGACTGCCGCCTCGTCTGCTGCCGCCTCGTCCACTGACGCCGCGTCCGCTACCGCTACGGATACGGCTTCACACGAGGAAACGGCTCGACATCTCGTCTCGCTCGGCAGCGTTTCTTACGTGCCGCTCGTGATCTTCTACGAAGGGCGCGAACGCGCGCGCTTGTCGGGTTTTGTCGGCGAGCGGATCGCGATCGGGCCGGAGGGCAGTGGGACGCGCGCGCTGGCGCTGGCGTTGCTGAAAGCGAACGGCATCGTGCCCGGCGCCGGTACGACGCTGCTGCCGCTGACGGGCGAAGCCGCCGCCCATGCGCTGACGGCCCACAAGATCGACGCGGCGTTCTTGACCGGCGATTCGGCGCAGCCTCCCGTGATGGCTCGGCTGCTGCGCACGCCAGGGGTGCGCTTGTTCTCGTTCTCCCAGGCGCGCGCCTACGCGCGCCGTTTTCCCTATCTCACCGATATCGAATTGCCGATGGGCGCATTCGATCTCGGCAAGAATCTGCCGCCCGCGCCGGTGCACACGGTCGCGCCGACGGCCGAACTCGTCGCCCGCGATTCGCTGCATCCGGCGCTGTCCGATCTGCTAATCGAGGCGGCGAGGCAAGTGCATGGCCGCGCGAACCTCCTGCAAAACGCGGGGGAATTTCCGTCGCCCCTCGTACACGATTTCCCCATCAGCGACGATGCCGCGCGCTACTACAAATCGGGCAAGAGCTTTCTGTATCGCGCGCTGCCGTTCTGGCTCGCTAGCCTCGTCGATCGTCTGATCGTGCTGCTCGTGCCGATCGTCGTCGTGCTGATTCCGGGCGCGAAACTCATTCCGTCCCTATACGCGTGGCGCGTGAAGTCGCGCATTTATCGCTGGTACGGTGCGCTGATCGCGATCGAACGCTCCGCGCTCGACGAAACGGCGGGCGAAGAAGAGCGTGCCGCATCGATGGCCAAGCTCGTGGAGATCGAGGCGGCCGTGAACCGGCTCAAGATGCCGCTTGCCTATGCCGACCAGTTCTATGTGCTGCGCGAACATATCGGATTCGTTCGGGCGAGGATGGCTCAAGCGTACGACGCGCGTAACCACATCGAGGCGGGTGGCGCGTAAGATGCGTCACATGCGCTTGGCCTGAGCCTGCGGCAAGCCGCAGCGAGCAGCAACCGGAACCACCGGAGATTTTCAATGACCCAACCGATCGACGCGGCATCGCCGCTGTGGTTTTACGATTTCGTGTCGCCGTTCTCGTATTTGCTGCTCGAGCAGCACGACAAGTGGCCGAGCATGCCGTTTTCGCTCCTGCCCGTATCGGTCTACGCGTTGTATCGGCACTGGGGGCAGCGCCCAGCGAGCGAAGTGCCGCAAAAGCGCATGTTCGTGAATCGGCACGCGCTCTTTCGCGCCGAGCAACTGGGGATTCCCTTCAAGATGCCGCCGGTTCACCCGTTCGATTCGACGAAGGTGCTGCTGCTCGCCGCCGCGATCGAGGCCGACGTACCCACCGTCTGCACGATGTTTCGCTTCATCTGGCGGGAAGGGCGCGATCCGTCGACGCCCGACGGCTTCGCCGATCTGTGCCAGTTGCTGAACGTGCCGCATGGCGAACGCCTCATCGAGCATCCCGATACGAAAGCGCGCCTGCGGCGAAACCTCGACAATGCGTTGGCGCTTGGCGTATTCGGCGTGCCGACGTTTCGGCTGCATCGGCAACTCTTCTGGGGCGAGGACGCGCTGCCGATGGTGCTGTATTGCGCGCGG
>JBQCDS010000762.1:0-3462 GCA_051961035.1 Trinickia sp.
AGCCGCACGCCAGCTCGTGTGGCATGCCGCTTCGCTCAAAGATGCGGGTCTGCCGTGCCTCACCCAAGACGCGATGGCGAAACTGTTCGCCTCCGAGGCTGCCGAGCGCATCTGCTCGAGCGCGATCCAAACGTTCGGCGGCTACGGCTACGTCACTGACTTCCCCGTCGAGCGCATCTATCGCGACGTACGCGTCTGCCAAATCTATGAGGGTACGAGCGATATCCAAAAGATCCTCATCGCGCGAGGGCTGGCGCAATGACGGCCGCCCGCGCGCGCGGCAGTGCCCCGCTCGACTGCCCATGTGCGGGCGCGGCACCGGGCCGGCCCGCCGACGCACGGCCGCCTCGGTTCGACGCATGCTGCGGACGCTATCTCGACGGTCCCGATGCAGCGCCCAGCGCGCTCGAATTGATGCGCTCGCGCTATACGGCCTACGTGCTCGGCCGCACGGATTATCTGCGCGCCACGTGGGACCCGGCCACCTGCCCCGCCGATCTCGACATCGATATCGACGCACCCGACGCGGCGCGCTGGCTGCGCTTGCAGGTGAAGCGGTTCGAATCCCAAGACGCGCGTCACGCGATCGTCGAATTCGTCGCTCGCTACAAGCAGGGCGGGCGCGGGCATCGACTGCACGAAGTTAGCCGCTTCGTACGCGGCGAGGACGCACGCTGGCGCTACGTGGATGGTGACGTGAGCGAGCGCTGACTCACGAAGTACGGACTCCTAACGATTCTCCGACGATCTTCGACGATCTTTGCCCGAGCAAACGTTGCCGACACATCGACTTGGCCGATCCGTCGCCCCGGGTTCTCCTGCATTGCGCGGATGATTTGCCCAACGCTACGATGACCGAGCTTGTGGTGCGTCGGCGATTTGGGACGTCTTCGTTTCATGACGGCCGGCCGGCTGCCAATGCCGGCGACAATAACGCACGAGCGGATTAAGCCTTTGCTTAATCCCAAGGCTTATCGCCACGCACCTCGCTCCCGCTGTTACGCACGATCGGCTGCGGCTTCCCGCCCCCGCCGATGAGGCAAATTGCGGCCGATGCCGGGCCCTTTTCGGGCAAAGGCATCGCTAACAGCTCGCGGATACTGAGTCGGCAGGATCGATTGGAGAGTCGTCCCAGCTCGTCGACGCGACGTTTTTTTGTGATCAGGGCAGACACGCGCATGAGTTTGAAAAAGGTATTCGTCGGTTGTTTGTGCGCGTGCGCATGGATGAGCGCTATCGCGGGCGCGAACGCAAGCGCCAACGCCGACGTGGCGGCAACGGGCGATGCCACCAACATGCGCGCCATGACGCTCGCCTCGAACGATACGAGGCCGCTTAGTCGTGCGCGCGTTGCGCCGCTCGATTTCGGCGCCACCGATTACGCGCTGCCCCCGCTCGCGGGGAACATGAACGAGCAGGTCATACGAATCCCCGTCGATGCGGCGGGAACGGTCACGCTCGAGGCCACGATCTACAAGCCCGACGGCAAGGGTCCGTTTCCGCTTGTCGTCTTCAATCACGGGAAAATCGAGGGCGATCCGCGCGCGCAGCCGCGCAGCCGTCCGCTCTCGTTCGCACGCGAGTTCGTCCGCAGGGGCTATGTCGTCGTGGCGCCCAATCGCGAAGGCTTCGCCGATTCGGGCGGCAATTATCGCCAGGAAGGCTGCGATGTCGAAAAGAACGGCGTGGCGCAAGCCGACGACGTCAAAGCCACGGTCGCCTATATGTCTAAGCAATCGTACGTCGATGCGTCGCATATCGTCGTGGCCGGTACCTCGCACGGCGGCTTGACGACGATCGCGTACGGCATGAGCGCGGCGCAAGGTGTGCGCGGTCTCATCAATTTCTCGGGCGGGTTGCGGCAAGATGCCTGCACCGGCTGGCAAGACAACCTCACCCATGCATTCGAGCAGTACGGCCAGGCCGTGCACGTTCCTTCGCTCTGGATCTACGGCGACAACGACTCCGTTTGGAGTTCTAACTTAGCGCAGCGCATGTACGCGGGCTATGTCGAACACGGTGCCCCCGCGCATATGGTCGACTTCGGCGACTACAAGAACGACGCGCACCGGCTCGTCGTGGATCACGACGGCGTGCGCATCTGGTGGCCATCGGTCGAAGCGTTCCTCGAGCGGATCGGCATGCCCACGCGTGTGCAGTACCAGGTTCAGGGCCCGACGGTTCCGCAAGCATCGGGCTATGCGGCGATCGACGCGGTCAGCGCCGTGCCGTACCTCGACGCGGCCGGGCGCGCGGCGTATCGTTCGTTCCTTGCTCAATATCCGACGCGCGCCTTCGCAGTGTCGTCATCGGGTGCATGGTCATGGGCCGAAGGCGGCGACAATCCGATGTCGGTCGCGCTCGCCAATTGCAGCAAGGAAAACGGCAACTCGCCGTGCCGGCTCTACGCCGTCGATAACCATGTCGTCTGGAACGACAAATCTTCTGCTACCTCGCAAACGGCTTCGTCGGCGAATCAAGACGACGCAAACGCAAACGCATCCGCGCTGGCTAGCCGCGATTGATCGCTGATTGATTCCTTGGGGCGCGGTAGAGAATTCGCGCCCCGTCCCCTTCTCGTTTTTCTCCGAAGCGGCTCTCGCCGTCAGCGGGTGAGCTCGCGTGCGCGCGCCCATCAAAAACCGGTTTCATCCACGCGATTACAAAATTTTTTCCAGGTAGCGGTTCACTCTGCCGTCGTCATCTGAGCCGATTTCAGCCGATCTATCGGAAAGCGCCGCGAGATGCCCCGAACGGCCGCGAAACGCAAGACGAGCCCGCGCTTTGCGGCAGGTGCACTCGCGCGCCGAACGCGTTAATCTCACGCGGTTTTTGGCCATGCGATAGCTGTCGAGCATTGCAAATCGACAGACCTGTCGCTCGTTTTCCGCATGAACAGGGGCGCCACCCGTGCGCATCGTTCATGCGATGGAGCGGTGATTGAACAGACCATTAGCCGACGATCGTCAAACACAGACCCGAGCCCAAACCCGAGCGCAAACATTAGCCGGCACGGACAGTGCCGATCGCGATTGGGTCGCCCGCAGCCTCGCGGCTGTGTGGCATCCGTGCACGCAGATGAAGCATCACGAGCGCCTGCCGCTCGTCGCCGTCGCGCGCGGCAAGGGCGCGTGGCTGTATGACCGCGCGGGACATCGCTATCTCGACGCCATCAGTTCATGGTGGGTCAACCTGTTCGGCCATGCGAACGACGACATCAATGCGGCCCTGAAAACCCAGCTCGACACGCTCGAGCATGCGATGCTCGCAGGGTGTACGCACGAATGCGCCGTGGAACTCGCCGAGCGGCTCTCGGCGCTCACGCAGGGTACGCTCGGCCATGCGTTCTTCGCATCGGACGGCGCATGCGCCGTCGAAATCGCGCTGAAGATGAGTTTTCACTACTGGCGCAATCGCGGCTTCGCGCAAAAGCGCGAATTCGTCTGCGTCGCGAACGGCTAT
>JBQCDS010000763.1:0-3617 GCA_051961035.1 Trinickia sp.
GGCGTTTGCCGGAGAGCAGCATCGCAGGATTGACGAAATACACTTCGAACCCGTCGCCGATCGTGGCGCTTTGCAACGCGCGAGTATCGGCGATATCGAATATGCGACTCGCATCGACGGCGTGGCGCGACGAGGGCCTACGCTCAGTGAGCATCGCCAGCCCCGCTTCAGCGGCCCGACGTTGGGCGGATCCGCTATCCGGCGAAAGCGCGCCGATCTCCGTGAGCTGCGAGGGCTCACCCCGCGATTGAGCGCAAGCAAGCGACGGCCAGGCGGTTGCGGCTTGCAGCAGGCAGAGCAACGCTGCCGGTAATCGATGATTGCCCATTACGACCTCCCGCCGAGATGCACTGATGCGTCAACCGAGCCGGTCGATGACACATCGCAATCTCGTATCCCAAGAAAACCATCGGCTGGGCCTCTTGTAAAGCCGGTATGGATTCGGCAAGCTTTTCTTGGGTGGGTCAGCTATCCGTCGATGGCTCGATGCACTCATCGGCGCGGCCGTGACGGCCGGGGCGCGTCGCCGCCCCGGTTCTTGCGTGCGTGACGAATGGCGTTATGAGTCGACGAATGTCATGTCCATCGACCATTGCGTTTCATTCGCGATGGTGTAGCCAACGGACGGCGTGCCGAAGGTGTGAACATCGGTCACGGCAAGCAAGCCCGTATCGGGGTGGTGGCCGATCGTCGCTTGGCGCACGCCCACTTTGCCGGACTCGAAATCTTTCGCATCGGCGAAGACGACGCCCATCAAGTGTTCGTCGCGTGCGGTATCGGCGCCGCCCAGAATACCGATCTGGGTCTTTGTGCCCGGCTCCAAGCAGCGCGTGCGGTTGCCCACGCGCCCGCCGATGACCAGCACTTGGTCGTCCCAGTTCGGGTCGTGTGCGATGCATACCGGGTAGCTGGCGTGATTCGCCACGCGGAGAATAGGATCGGTCATGACGTTGTCCTCATGGTGTGGGACCGCCGTGCGCGCGCGATGTCGCGACGTATCGGCGACACCGCGCCGGTCCGGGGGAATGCGCACGGGACACCATGGTCGCGCGGCCTTGCTCGCGAGAAGCAACTCGGGAAAAGTTTAGGACTGCTTCGCAGGTAGGGACGGCGGGGGGCGCTGCCGCCAGCCGAGCATGAACGGCTTACTCGTCGTCGGGCGCATCCGGTGCGTTCGCGATGCGTTTGGCTCGTGCGAGCGTGCGCACGATATCGGCATAGGCGCGCTCGCGCGTGTCCGGGTCCGGCGCGCGCAGCGCATACGACGGGTGCCAGGTCGCGAGGATCGCGCGGCCATCTTTGCGGGTCGTTTTGCCGAAGTGTTCTTGCAGCCGTGCGTGCGCGTCTTCAAGGAGCGACTTCAGCGCCGTCGCTCCCAGTGCGACGACGACATGCGGCGAGACCTGCGCCAGCTCTCGTTCGAGCCAGTAGTGACATGCGTCGACTTCGCGCTGCGCCGGCGTCTTATGCATGCGGCGCTTTCCGCGCGGCTCCCACTTGAAATGCTTGACGGCGTTCGTGACGAATACGGCCTCGCGCGCGACGCCGGCCTCGCGCAATGCATCGTCGAGCAGTCGCCCGGCAGGCCCGACGAACGGTTCCCCTGCGCGATCCTCGCTATCGCCTGGCTGCTCGCCCACCATCATGATCGGCGCGTGCGCGGGCCCCGCGCCGGGTACGCCCTGCGTGGCGTCGTGCCAAAGCGGGCAGCGCCGGCACTCGTCGAGCGCGCGCGGCTGCTGCTGCGGGTCCGATTCCGGCTTGGTGCTGGCGTTCGTCGAGGGGCGGCGCGCGGAAGTCATGGTGAGTCGAATGGATGACTGCTTCGCTCAGCAACGAGCGTGCCATCGGCGCAACGCCACGGCAAAGCGCGTGCCCCGGGCTGAGGGCAGCGCTAGCGTGGCATCTTCCATGCGTGGTCTGAGGAAACGGGCGCCGCACACCGTCGCAAATCCGTATGTGACGCTGCGGCGAATACGATGAGGAGACAGATGATGATGGTCAATTCATTTTGTCGCGCGACGGCCATTGCCGTGGGATCGGCCGCATTGATCGCCGCCGGCTGCTCGTTCTTGCAAACGAGTGCCGAAGTCACGCCGGTCGATCAGCAGTTCATGTTGACCGCTGCGAGTGTCGGCACGGCCGAGGTGGATATGGCGGAACTCGCGGAGCGCCACGCGGGCGATCCGGCTGTCAAGGCGTATGGACGTCGGCTTGCGCAGGATCACACGCGCATCAACGACGAGCTTGCGCGGCTTGCCGATCGCAAGCATGTCAATCTCATCGATGCCATGGATCCGGCCAACCGGACGCTTTACGAGGAACTCGCCAATCTGAGCGGCAAGCTATTCGACCGTGAGTACTTGCTCGCGCAGATCAACATTCATCGCATGGGCAACGGCCTGTACGAGAGCGAGGCGCAGGCGGGGGAGGATGCCGACGTAAAAGCCTTTGCCGGGAAGAATGTGCCGGTCGGCGTCGAGCATTTGCAGCTCGCGCGAAAACTGTTGGCGAAAGAGCAACCGGCCGGGGGCTAGAAGAGTTCGGGCGGCCGTTGATCGACAAGCTCTCGGGGCACGGGCTCCGGCAACGCGAAGCTGACGTTAGGCAGCGCGTCGAGGAGGCCTTCGAACTTCGCGTCGCCCTCGCTCGTGAACAATCCGTCGAGGTAATCGAATGTCAACATCGGCACGAGCGCGTCCAAGGCCGCGCGGGCGTCCGCTTGCGGGCCCGAGTCGATCTCATCGACATCGAGCTTGATTTGACATGCGCCGTCTTGCAGCGGCGCGATTTCGCCGATGTCGATCACCTTACCCGCCGCGTTTTGCGCCAGCACGCGAGAGCCGGTGGCGAACAAGCGGAAGGGGCGGTCCAATTGCAGCGGGGCCGAGGGGGATTCGGTTGCCATGGTCGTTCCTGAGAAGAAGAGCGGGCACGCGGCCCGCGTGATCGATTCGCTAGGAACGGCGCAACGTCTGTGCCGAAGGGGAAGCGGGGCATCAAACGCAGCAGACACAACCTCAAACATCCAGAACTGACCGTAGAACTTGCGGCGTAAGAGCAGACTTGCGTCAATCGCAATCGGCGCGCAGTGAACTCGCCCGTCGTCTGGGGACCCATGCGGGTGAAGATGAAGAACGGGCCTGAATGCCGCATTCATTGGGGTGCTGGCGGAGGGCGTGGGATTCGAACCCACGAAGGCCGTAAAGCCTTGCCGGTTTTCAAGACCGGTGCATTCAACCGCTCTGCCAGCCCTCCGAGAGACCGCGATTGTAACCCGAAACGAGGCGGCGCCCGCAAGCGAACGGGGGTCGCCCCGCCGTTCAGTCCTCGCGCTCGTTCAGAAACAAAGCCTGTAGATCGTTCAAAAACCGCTGCCCCAGCGGCGTCGGCGCGATCTTTTCATACGTGCGCTCGATCAACCCGCGCCGCTCGGCTTCCTGCAACGCGGGTTCGATCGACGTCATTTGCAGCCCGGTTCGCTCAACGAAGCGGTGCACAGGAAACCCTTCGACGAGCCGCAGCGCATTGAGCATGAACTCGAACGGCAGATCGTGCGCCGACACCTCGTGCTCCTCCTGCACCGGCATGCCCGCGCGCGCTTGCTCGATGAACGT
>JBQCDS010000764.1:0-10485 GCA_051961035.1 Trinickia sp.
GAGCCGTGGCGCCGGGCGCGATCGCGCGTCCTTCTCCTTGTGCGTCGTAACCGCTCGGCGCTTGCAATGAAGCTTCGGACAAAGCGCGGCACCCGTCGATTACGCCGGAGGTAATGGAATCGGCGCGAGGTTTCGCTATGATCGTCGTCATGAACCCGACCATGATCCCAGCGCGCGCCGCGCGCCCCATCGCCCAACGTCCGAACCGCCCGGTAGGCGATCTGCTGCGCGAATGGCGTCAGCGCCGTCGGATGAGTCAGCTCGTGCTCGCCACGGAAGCGCAGATTTCGACGCGCCATCTGAGCTTCGTCGAGTCGGGCCGCGCCCAGCCGAGCCGCGAGATGCTGATGCACCTGGCCGAGCAACTCGACGTGCCGCTGCGCGCGCGCAATGCACTGATAGTGGCCGCCGGCTATGCGCCGCTCTACGCTGAGCGCGCGCTGAACGATCCGCATCTCGATGCGGCACGCGAAGCGGTTCAACTGGTTCTGCACGGGCACGAGCCGTATCCGGCGCTCGCGATCGATCGCCACTGGACGATGGTGGCCGCCAACGGTGCGCTCGCGCCGCTCGTCGCGCGGGCCGATCCGCGCTTGCTTGCGCCGCCCGTCAATGTGTTGCGGCTGTCGCTGCACCCCGACGGGCTGGCACCGCATATCGTGGATTGGGCCGGTTGGCGCGCGCATGTGCTGCAACGCGTTGAACGGCAAGCGCAAGCGAGCGGCGATGCGACGCTCGCGGCGCTCGTCGAGGAACTGGCCGCTTATCCGGCACCGGAGGGCGCGAATCTCGAGCCCAGTCGCGAGCCGGCGCCTCTTGCTGACGTCGTCGTGCCGTTTCGCGTGCGCACCGACATCGGCCTACTGTCGTTCTTCAGCACGACCACGGTATTCGGTTCACCGGTTGACGTGACGTTGTCCGAACTCGCGATCGAGGCGTTCTTTCCGGCCGACGCAGCGACAGGCGAGGCGTTGCGCGCCTATCGAGCCAGGCGGATGGAAGAGCAAGCAAACGCGGCGGGCACTAGCGCAGGAACGGCAACGGGCACATGAACGCGGATGCCGGCGAGCGGAACAGTGAGGGGACGGCCTGCGATCGATTCGCTCATGAGCCCCCATGCGTCACGGATTGACCTGGGCCATCGATTGGCCCACATCGCCGGGTGCCGCACCCGCTCGGCCGAGTGCCATGTAGCGCGCCAAATGATGGTCTTCGTCGCCGAGCTGATGATCGATCATGGCGAGCCGCTTCGCGTAGTGCGAGAGCGGTAGTTCCCAAGTCATGCCGATCCCGCCGTGCAGTTGCACCGCTTCGCGCGATAGGCGTGCGCCGATTTGCCCGACTGTGTACTTGGCGGCGGACAGGGCGCGCTCGCGCGCAAGGCGAGGGGCATCGAGTGAGGTTTGCGCGTTGATGACGGCCGAGCGCGCTTGTTCGAGATCGATCGCAAGGTCGGCCATGCGGTGCTGCAAGGCCTGAAAGCTGCCAATCGGCACACCGAATTGGCGGCGCGTGCGCAGGTACTCGAGGGTGGCTTCGAATGCCGTTTCCATCGCGCCCAACGCTTGCGCTGAGAGCGCCAGCACCCCGCAGCCGAGCGCCGCCTCCAGCGTGGCCAAGCCGTCGTGTTGCTTACCGAGCATCGCGTCCGCGTGCAGCGTGGCATCGCGCAGGAAGAGTTCCGCGCCACGGCCGCCGTCGATCAGCGCGTAGCCGCGCAACGAGAGCCCTTCGGTATCGCGTGGCACCCAGAACAGCGAGATGCCGTGCTCCGCATCGACGGTGCCGCTCGTGCGCGCCGATACGACGAAGCCATCGGCCGCTTCGCCGCACAGGACGACCGCTTTCGTCCCATTCAAGCGCCAGCCGTTGCCTGTCGGAGTCGCCGTTGTCTCGACGCGAGCCAACTCGTAGCGCGAACCGGGCTCGCCGTGCGCCCACGCGAGCACGGCTTCACCGTCGATGATTCTTGAGAGCCATGCCCGCTGCGCCGCGTTGCCAGCCAGTGCAATCGCGCGCCCGGCGACGAGCGCGCCCAAAAACGGCTCGACGACGAGGCCTCTCCCAAGATGTTCGAAGACGACGGCGATGTCGTCGCCCGTGCCGCCGAAACCGCCGTCTTCGGGCGCGAACAACGCCCCGATCGCGCCGAGCTCCCCGAACCGTCGCCACATCGCGCGATCGAAGCCTTCGGGCGAGCGCGCAATGCGCTCTCGCACGGGGAAGCGATATTGCTCGGCGACGAAACGGGCGAGCGTGTCAGCGAGCATCCGTCGCTCCTCGGTCAACTCGAAGTTCATTCGTCTGGGCCTCTTAAGGTTGCCTAGAGTTGCAAGATCGTTTTCGCAATGATGTTCTTCTGAATCTCATTGGAGCCGCCGAAGATCGACAGTTTGTAGTTGTTGAAGTCGCTCTTGGCGGCGTCCGGCGCGTCGAATGTGCCGAGCGGGGCACCTTCGTAACCTTCGTCGAACGCTTCATCGATGAACGGTGCGGCGTAAGGGCCTAGGGCCCGGCGCATGAGCGCGGCGATTTCCTGGCGAATCTGCGTGCCGCGTACTTTCAGCATCGAGCTCTTCGCACCCGGCGCGCCCCCGCCTGCCTCGGCGGCGATCGTGCGCAGGTTGGTCGTCTTCATGTTCTCGAGCTCGATGGCGACGCGCGCCATGCGGGCCGCGAACAACGGATCCTCAATGAGCGGCCGGCCGCGATGCATGATTTTCTCGGCCGCGCGTTCGAGCCGCTCGAGCGCGGCTACCGAAAATCCGATGCCCGCGATGTTCGTGCGCTCGTACGTGAGCAAATATTTGGCGTAGGTCCAGCCTTGGTTCTCTTCGCCGACGAGATTGCCCGTCGGCACACGCACATCCGTGAAAAACACTTCGTTGACTTCGTGTTCGCCGTCGAGCGTCACGATGGGACGTACCTCGATGCCAGGCGTGCGCATGTCGATCAGCAAGAAGCTGATGCCGGCCTGCGGGCGCACATCGGTGGCGGTACGCACGAGGCAGAACATCATGTTCGCGTAGTGGCCGAGCGTCGTCCAAGTTTTCTGGCCGTTGACGATGTAGTGCTCGCCGGCAGCATCGACCCCGCGCACGGCGCGCGTGGACAGCGACGCCAAATCGGAGCCGGCCCCCGGTTCAGAATAGCCCTGGCACCACCAATCCGCGCCGTCGAGAATGCGCGGCAGGAAGTGTCGCTTTTGCGCTTCGCTGCCATACCGGATCAGCACGGGGCCCAGCATGTTCACGCCGAACGGTACGATGCGTGGCGCGCCGGCCAGCGCGCATTCGTTGTCGAAGATGAAACGCGCAACGGCACTCCAACCGGTACCGCCATACTCGCGCGGCCAATGGCTGGCCAGCCACCCGCGTGCGTTCAAGATCGCATGCCATTCGGCCATGTCGTCGCGCGTGACGCGCAGCCCGTGTTTAACCTTGTGCGCGGTGCGCGCCGGCAAGCGTTCGTCGAGAAAGCGGCGCACTTCGTCGCGAAACGCTTGCTCCTGCGCTGTGAAACCCAGATCCATCGCTGCCCTCGCTGATGATCGAGTGACCGAGTGGCCAAATCGTCGGACGTCGAGCTACGGCGTGATGCCGCGACGCCGCTGTGCCGCTATGCCTCTGTTCCGTTCAAGCTCGAAAAATCGGCGCCGCGTTCGACGAGTTCGACGATGAGCGGCGACGGTCGCCAAAAGAACGCGTCCTCTTCGGACAAGCGTTCGAGTTCGGCGAGAACGGTGGGCAACCCGAGCATGTCGGCGTACTTCATCGGGCCGCCCCGATAACGGGGGAAGCCGTAACCGTAGATGAGGGCGACATCGACATCGAGCGGGCGCAGCGCAATGCCTTCGCGCACGATGTTCGCCGCTTCGTTGATGACGGCGCACATGAGGCGGCGTGCGATTTCATCGTCCGTGAAGCTACGCGGGCGGACACCCGCGCGCAAGCGCTCGCTTTCGACGATGGCCTCCACTTCGGGATCGGGCGTGCCGATGCGCGCGCCGTTTTCGTAGAGATAGAAGCCGCGGCCCGTCTTTTGTCCGAACCAGCCGCGCTCGCAGAGCCGGTCGGCGATTTCGACGTAACGCATGCGCGGATCGCGCGTCGGCGCACGACGCTTGCGCGCTGCCCAGCCGATATCGCCGCCGGCCAGATCGACGACTTGGTAGGGGCCCATCGGGTAGCCGAATTCGCGCATCGCGCGATCGATCTGGTAAGGCGAGGCGCCGTCTTCCATCAGGTAGTCCGCGGCCGTGCGGTAAACGGCGAGCAGACGATTGCCGATGAAGCCGTCGCAGACACCGGCACGCACCGGCACCTTGCGCAGTTGCTTGGCAAGCTCGAATGCCGTGGCGACGACGTCGGCGCTCACGCGCGCCGGCACCACGATTTCCAAGAGCTTCATGACATTGGCCGGCGAGAAAAAGTGCAGGCCGATGACATCGGATGGGCGCGAGGTCGCGCCGGCGATTTCGTCGATGTCAAGATACGAGGTGTTCGTCGCGAGCACGGCGCCGGCTTTGCAGACGCGATCGAGTTCGGTGAAGACGGCTTTTTTGACGGTGATGTCTTCGAACACCGCTTCGATGACGAGATCAACGTTCGCGAGCGCATCGTACGTGGTGCTGCCGGTGAAGCGGGCGAGGGCGGCGTCTTTCGCCTCGGCCTTGATGCGGCCCTTGCCGACCAGGCCGTCGTAGACGCGCTCGATGTGCGCGCGGCCGCGTGCGAGCGCTGCATCGTCGCGTTCGATCATCGTTACGGGGAGCCCCGCATCGAGCACGGCCACGGCGATGCCGGCGCCCATCGTGCCGCCGCCGACAATGCCGATCGTCGCGATGGGACGTGCCGTGGCGGCTTTCGTTTCGGGTGCCTTCGCGACTTGCCGCTCGGCGAAGAACGCGTGAACGAGCCCCGCGCGCTGCGGGCTCTCGAGGCACGCCATGAAGAGTTTGCGTTCGAGCGCGAGGCCTTCGTCGAACGGCAGTGTCAGCGCGGCCTCGACCGCGTCGATGATCTTCATCGGCGAAAAAAGCCCGCGTGCGCGCTTGGCCGTGTCCGCGCGCGCGGCCTCGATCGCTGCGCGGCTCGCCTGCGCATCGGCCGGTGCCTTCGCTGCGCGCGTCGGCCGCACGCCGGCTTTCGCCGCGACCAACTCGCGCGCATACGCGAGCCCTTCGCCAAGCACGTCGTCGGTTGCGCCGAGGCGATCGACGAGGCCCAGCGACAGTGCTTCTTCGGCCCGCGCGTGGCGCCCCGAGAGCATCAAATCGAGCGCGGGTGCCGCGCCGATCAGGCGAGGCGTGCGCTGCGTGCCGCCGGCACCCGGCAGCAAGCCGAGCTGGACTTCGGGCAAGCCGAGTTTCGCGCCGCGCACCGCCAGACGGTAGTGCGCCGCCAGGGCGACTTCGAGGCCGCCGCCCAGCGCGGCGCCGTGGATCGCGGCGACGACCGGCTTGCTGCACGCTTCGATGCGGTTGCACACCGCCGGCAAGAGCGGCGGCAGCGGGGGCTTACCGAACTCGCGGATGTCGGCACCGGCGATGAAATTGCGTCCCGCGCCGACGATGAGCACGGCGGCGACATTGCGATCGGCTTCGGCGGCATCGATCGCGTCGACCAGCCCGCGTCGAACGTCCGCGCTCAGCGCGTTGACGGGAGGATGGTCGATCGTGACGACGAGCACATTGCCGCGCAGCTGGCGAGAGACGATGGGGGCGTGAACGGAGGCAGTCATGGGGGGGCGCCGAGGGGGTGGACGATCGCCCGATTGTCGATCGGATAGCCGCAATTGACAATTGAAGCGGGGATTGACAGACTGTAAAAATTTCCTTGACAGTGAGCCAGGCGCAGCGCTGCGCTGATCGCCACCTTCGCATCCCGATGGATCTCAATTCCCTGTCGCTGCTCGTCGAAATCCTCGAAGCGGGCAATTTGAGCGAGGCCGCGCGCCGGCTCAAGATGACGCGCGCAAATGTCAGCTACCACCTGAATCAATTCGAGCGTACGCTCGGCTTGCAACTCGTGCGGCGCACGACGCGGCGTGTCGAGCCGACCGAGGCGGGGCTGCGCTTGGTGGAACACGGCCGTGCCATTCGGCGCGCACTCGAAGCCGCGCAGGAAACGGTCGAGACGCTTGGGCGAACGCCGCAGGGCCGCGTGCGTCTTTCCGTTCCGAGCGGTTACGGGCAACTCGTGATGGCCGATTGGCTGCTCGAATTCAAGCGCCTGCATCCGGGCATCGTGCTCGATGTGATGTTCGAAAACCGTGTAGAAGATTTGCTGCGCGACGAAGTCGATATTGCCGTGCGCGTGATGTCCGAGCCGCCGCAAAATCTGGTGGCGCGCGACATGGGCGCCGTGCGTTACGTCGCCTGCGCGTCGAAGGCTTACGCGAGCGAGCATGGGCTGCCCACGGAACTCGATGCGCTGCGCACGACGCCGCTCATTACGGCTACGGTCGTTGGCCGGCAGTTGCGCGTGGCGGCATATCTGCGCGAGGAGCGGCACGAGGTGCTGCTCGAGCCCACGCTGATTTCGGAGAATTTTCTGTTTTTGCGCCAAGCGGTGCTGGTGGGGCTGGGCGTGGGCATCGTGCCCGACTATGTCGTGCAAGACGACATCCGCCGCGGCGAAGTGGTGACGACACTCGATGCTTGGCGGCTCAGTATCTTCGGCACGCGCATGTACTTGCTTTACATGCCTGATCGTCATCAAACGCGGGCCGCTGCCGCGTTGATCGATTTCGTGCTCGAACACGCGAGAAAAAGCGGGGCGGACCAACTGAACGAGCCCAGTCCGCCCCGCCAAGCGGCGCGCAGGTGAGTGCGCGCTTACCGTCAGTGATGCTTTTTCACGTCGCGATTGCTATCGAGTTCATCCTTGACGTCTTCCTTGGCGTCGCCATAGCCCTTGCGAACCTCTCCCGCCGCTTCTTGGATGTCGCCCTTGGCTTCCTGGGCCGGGTCGTCGGTCACTTTGCCGACTGCTTGGTTCACCTTGCCCTTGGCCTTTTCCGTCACGCCCTTCACTTGATCTTTGTTCATAGTGAGCTCCTTTAAGGTGTGCCGCACGTGCGACATAGACCTATCCGCAACGCGCGTGCCCGTCCCCCGACGAATCGGGGGACGGAGCGAAAAACGGCGGGTGCCCCGGGGGCGCGGCGGTTCGTCAGAAAGCGGGCGTCGTATCGACCGTCGCGGGGCTGCGAGCCTGCGCGCTATCACCCTCGGCCGGCGCGGCGGCGGCTGTCGCTTGGGCGTCGTTCGCTTCGAGCACGGGCGCGAGCGAAGGGCCGAGCGACTTCAGCAACTGCACGGCCATCGCGCTCGTGTAGTCGTAGCGCGCGGCATAAGGTTCGTGGGCATAGGCGGTGAGCGTGCCGTAAAAGCGGTTGCCGATGACGAACACGAACACGGCTGTCCGGTTGACCTTGCGCGATACGATCAGCTGCCCGCCGCGTGCGTAGACACCGAAACGCTGATCGCCGGTGCCGGTCTTGCCGTAGACCTCGAGCGTCCGCCCATCGCCAAGCGGCAACCCGCTCGCGAGCCGCGCGCCGGTGCCGCCGAGCACGACGTCGCGCAACAAGGAACGGGCGACGACGGCGATCTCGGGCGAAAGCGCTTGATGCCCAGGGTTCGGTGCGCGCCCGAAGCGCGTTTCGTACGGTGTACCCGCAGCGAACGTCAGCGTGTCGATGCTCTGCGCGCGACTCGTCTTTCCGCCGTTCGCGATGATGCCGATCAGGTGCGCGAGTGCGTCGGGCCGATCGCCGGCGGCTCCGATGGCCGAGGCAAACGACGGCGTGATCGTCTGGAACGGATAGCCGAGCTCGCGCCACGATTTGCCGATGGCGCGATAGGCCTGCAACTCGACCATGCGGCGAATGCGGCGATCCTGCGTCAGATGGTGCCGCGTCTTGTAGAGCCAAGCATACGAGGTGAAACGCGCGCCGCGGCTCGCTGTGCGCAGTTCGCCCTCCGTCGCGTTCGGGTGCTGGCGCAGATACTGGAGCATCCATAGTTCGATTGGGTGCACGCGCGAAATGTAGCCGCGATCGTTCAGGTTGAACTTGTCGATGGCGTACTTCGCGTAGAGCTTGGCCAGATCGGCGTCGGAAATCGAGGCGTTCGCCGTGTGTTGCAGCGCCGCGCGCATGCGCTGCGCGAACCAAGGGAAGGGTTCTTCCGGTGCGACGCTGCGCAGCGCCGTGGCGAGCTTAGGCGGGCTCTTGCGCATATCGGCGATAAGCGTATCGATCGCTTCGTCGGCGCTCTTGCCGTGGTACTTCACGAAGAACCGATGCAAGTAGACGAGGCTCTCCTGATCGACGAATTGATCGAGGTATCGGCGGCGCAACGCCGGATCGTCGAGCCAATGCGCCGAGGGCCCGGCCGACTGCACCATTTCATAGTGCACGATGTCGCGCATGAGTCTCACGAACACAAGGTTGACCGAGTGCTGGAATGCCTCGCGCACGGTGAGCACGCGCCCGTTGTCGGACTTCTCGAAGTTCGAAAAGCTTTGCGCGCCGCCGCCCGTGTAGAACGTCTCGCCCGGGTTCGCCGAATACTTGCGCTCGACGGCCGCGTCTAACATCGTCGACAGCGATCGATCGCTCGTGTGCGACAGGTAATCGACGGCCCAACGCGACAGGCCGTCGAGCGGATCGACCTGTGCGTGCTTGAGTTCGGATGCATCGAGCGACGCATAACGCGCGTGCAGATCGGAGACGATTTGCAGATAGGTGATCAGCGTGCGCAGCTTCGCGGTCGAGCCGAGGTTGAGCCGCGCGCCGCCGTTGATGTCAAAGGGTTGATTCACGCTGTCCGTTTGCACGCGCACCACGTCGTGGCCGCTCTTCTCATGTTCGAACAGTGCGAAGCTGAACGAGATTTTCGAGGGATTGTCGCCGGGGCGCAGCATCTCGTAGCCGTAAAGGCCCGCAGCCTTCGCGCCGTCGACGGTGGCGGCCTGCGCGAGCTGTGCGGCGACGGCGCGCTCCACGGAATCGTTCAACGTCGAATGCACGGTCAAATCGAGCCGGTCGAGATCGTAGAAGCTGTCCACGCCGAGCGCTTGCAGTAGCCTAGCGCGCACGAGCGTGACGGCCTTGCGGGCGACATACGAAGTGACCGGCTCGGGGGTGACGGGCCGCGGCGGCAGGCCTTCGTGTGCATCGAGCGTCGTCGCGAGCGCCGCGTCGCGGAGCGGTGCGGAAATGATGCCGTTGGCGGCCAGCACGCGCACGTAGCTATCGGTCAGCCGATCGAGCGCGGCGCGGTTGCGCACGAGGTAATACGACGGCGCGCGCTGTGCAATCAACAGCGAAAGCATTTGCTTGAAAGCGAGCGCTTGCGCGTCGAGCTCGTCGGGCACAACCGGGCCGTTGCCCGTTTCGGTCGTGATCTGCGACAGCTCTCGATTGACTTCGTCGAAGTCACGTCCGTACCAAGCCGAGAGGCCATCGCCGAGACCTTGCACTTCGCCGACGCCGCGGCGCGCGGCGAGCGGCACGGTGTTCAGATAGTGCACGACGATGTTTCTGCGCGCGGCCAGGGTGTTCTCGCCACCCAGATACGCGCGCACCGACGCCGACGCGATTTGCCGAATCTTTTCCGGCGGCGTCGCGGTGCGGCCGCCCGGCGAGTGGCGGAACTTTTCCGTTTGCGTGGCGAGCGTACTGCCGCCGGGCGTCAATTGATGGTGGTTGACGAACCGCAGAGCCTGGTCCGACAGCGCCCGGCCAAATCGGCCCCAATCGATGGCCGGGTTGCGATCCGGTTCGTTCGCATCGAGCAAATAGCGGTCTTCGATGAACGTCAACGCCCGGACGACGATGGGGGGAATCGCGTCGTAATCGGCGTAGGCCAGGGCAGGATAACGGGTGCTGAAGAGCGGTGCGCCCTGTTCGTCGAACAAGCGCAACCCGGCCTGATCCTTTTCCGCATAGGGAGCGAACAGTCCTCGATCGATCAGCGACGTCATCATCGACGAATCGCTCGCCTGGCTCGTGATCACGTAGCCGCGTGCGCGCAAGCGCGCGGTGAAGTCGGGCAGCCGCGCATAGCCGAGGCGCCAATCGTACGGCCCGCCCGGCGACGGGAAACGGATGTCGCGGCTTTGGCCCGGCTCCATCGAGAACGACACTTGCCGGCCCAGGCCGGCGAAATAGCGCGCCTGTAGCCGGGAGGTCTGCATCTCGAGCGACACGAAGTAGGCCGCGAGGCCGCCCAGCGCAGCGATGGCGACGAACGTGAGCCATTTCCATCGCGCACCCGGCGACATCGTCGAGATGTAGCGCAAGGACAGGCGATCGAGCGGGCGATTCATGATGAGGCTCCGTGGGCGACGCCGCCACCGCGCTGACGACGCTGGTAGTAGTTTAGTCACGCACCGAACGCCTGTGCAGTGGGTTGTGCCCTGCCCCGCGCACGTTTAATGCAGCGCGCGTGCCGCCGGGCCGCTTCGGCATTGC
>JBQCDS010000765.1:0-2904 GCA_051961035.1 Trinickia sp.
ATAGGTCGGCGTTCTTGACGGGCGTCTTTGCCGCCGTCACCCAATTCTTTTTCTTCCAACCGTGGATCCACTCGCTGATGCCTTTTTGCACGTATTGCGAGTCGGTGTGGACGATCGCCTTGCACGGCCGCTTCAGCGCTTCGAGCGCCGCGATCACGGCCATGATTTCCATACGATTGTTCGTCGTGTTCGCTTCGCCGCCGAAGAGTTCCTTATCTTGCGTGCCGTAGCGAAGCAGGGCGCCCCAACCGCCGGGGCCCGGGTTGCCTTTACAGGCGCCGTCGGTAAAGATTTCGATAAACTCGGGCGTAGCTTCAGTCACGTCATATTCTCGGGTTGGGTGTTTTATGCGTTGCGGCCGGCGCGAGACCCGGAGCGAGCACGGGCTTTTTCGCTTTGATCGCACCGACGAGCCGCATGCCGCGCACGCGCTTGACCGCCGTCACCATGTAGGCGGCACCGAAAATCGGCCACCATCGATCGCCGGCCGCTTCCATGAAGGCGAACCGCGCCAGCCAGTTTTCGTGCGCGAGGGGCGGACGATAGCAGCCGAAGCGCCCACGTTCAAGCTCGAAACCGAGCAGCTTGAGCCAATCCTTGATCCGCGTGAAGGCAATGAGATCCTGCGAGGCCGGCACGAACGGCCGGCCCGTCATCTTGCCGAACGCATGCCGCGCGCCCCAAAAACTCAAAGAGTTGAATCCAAGGATGACAAGCTGACCCTCGGGCATCAGCACGCGCGCGGCCTCGCGCAGCAACCGATGCGGATCGCGCGTGAACTCGAGCGTGTGGGGCATGACGAGCAAATCGACGCTTTGCGCCTCGAACGGCAGATCGAGCAAATCGCACCACAGCGTAGTGCGCGCGCCCGGCGCGTAGCGATCGCCGAGCCCGGGAAGGTCTGAAGGCCCGAGCGCGGCGCCGCTGCGACAGCGCGGCGGAAAAGTGAACGGCGCGCTGGCCCCGCTCGCCGCATCGAGCACCAGCGCGCGCGAGGGCATGCGATTTTCGCGCAGCGCGTCGAGCTGCGGCAGGCCGAGTTGCAGCGCGTGGTAGCCGAACACATTCGACACGACGCTATCGAGCTGGGCCTGTTCCCATTCGAGCACGTAGCGCCCGGGCGGCGATGCCGTCCACGCGGGCCAGTCTATAATCGTTCGATCGGACATCGTGGTGATTGCGTCGCCTATGAATACGCTCGAATACGTGCCGTTACCGGCGTTTGCGGACAACTACATCTGGCTCGTATCGGACGGGCGCGATGCCGTCGCCGTCGACCCTGGCGAGGCGGCCCCGGTCAGGGCGTATCTCGCTAAGCGGGGCTGGCGACTCGCCGCTATTTTACTCACGCATCACCACGCCGACCACGTCGGCGGTGTCGCCGCACTCATAGGCGATACCCGTATTGCGGTATACGGCCCCGCCGCGGAAGCGATTCCGGTCGTGACGCATCCGGTCGCAGGCGGTGATCGCGTCCGCCTTTCGTCGCCGCATCTCGAATTGGATGTGCTCGAAGTACCCGGGCATACGCGCGGGCATATCGCCTATTTTGAGGCGGGGCAGGCCGGGGCGACGCCACATGTCTTTTGCGGCGACACGCTATTCGCCTGCGGCTGCGGACGCTTGTTCGAGGGCACGCCGGCGCAGATGCTCGCCTCGCTCGACGCGCTCGCGTCGCTGCCCGGCCAAACACAGGTGCACTGCGCCCACGAATACACGCTGTCGAACATTCGCTTCGCGCTGGCCTGCGATCCCGATAACGCCCGCTTGCGCGAATGGCACGAGCAAGCCACCGCATTGCGAGCCAAAGACATGCCCACGCTGCCCACGACGATTGCGCAAGAGCGCGCCGTGAATCCTTTTCTGAGATCGGACGATCCGGCGATTCAGCGTGTCCTTGCCGAGCAATTGCATGAAACGGTACCGGATCGGCTCTCCGCCTTTACGCTGATGCGCGAGTGGAAAAACCGCTTCCGTTAAATCCCTTGCATGGCGCGCAAATCTCGCTCGATGGTTCGGGAAAACGCGGCAAGTTATGGATTTGACTGGATTTTTTGTCAGTTTTAGGTTGACGCGAGCGGCTCGCTTTCGTACTATCGGCTGCAATTTCCAGCTTCGGAAGCAGAGACGTTCATGCGATTTATCTTCAGTGCACTGTTGGTTTTGATGCTTGCCGCGTGTGCGAGCCAAGGCCCGACGGTGCCCCCGGCCTCCGACGCCTCCAATCCCGCCAACGCCACCGAAACAGTCCGCGCCACCGCCGCCAAGCAAACGATCGACGTCGACAAAAGCTCCGTCGATCAACTGACGACGGCCGATACCGATCTATGGGCTCGCATTCGTCGCGGTTTTCAGATTCCCGATCTGCACAGCGATTTGGTGGACATGCAGGCCAATTGGTATGCGCAGCGTCCCGATTACGTTCAGCGCATGACGGAGCGCTCGCAAAAGTACCTGTATTACATCGTCGAGGAACTCGAAGCGCGGAAGATGCCGACGGAACTCGCGCTGCTGCCATTCATCGAGTCCGCGTACAACCCGCAAGCGTTGTCGGTCGCGAAGGCGGCGGGCATGTGGCAATTCGTGCCGGATACGGGGCGCACCTACAACCTTAAGCAAAACATGTGGTTGGACGAGCGCCGCGACGTGCTGGCCTCGACGGGCGCCGCGCTCGATTACTTGTCGCGTCTGCATGACATGTTCGGCGATTGGTATCTCGCGCTCGCGGCGTATAACTGGGGCGAAGGCAATGTGCAGCGCGCGAACGCGCGCAAACAAGCGGCGGGCTTGCCGACCGACTACGAAATCCTGCGCATGCCGAACGAGACGCGCAACTACGTGCCGAAGCTTCAGGCGGTCAAGAACATCGTGGTCAACCCGCAGATGTACGGGTTGGCGCTGCCG
>JBQCDS010000766.1:0-4201 GCA_051961035.1 Trinickia sp.
AGGCGTCGAAGCGTTTCATGGCAAGCGCAAGCCGGTGTTTCGCGGCAGCTGAGCTGATACCTGACACGCCGCGCGGCGAACGGGACAAGAGGAGACAACGCGATGGATCGCTTCGACTACGTGATCGTAGGCGGCGGCTCGGCAGGATGCGTGCTTGCGCATCGGCTGTCGGCAGAGCCGTCGGTGCGCGTCGCGCTGATCGAGGCGGGCGCCGATACGCCGCCGGGCGCGGTGCCCGCGGCGATTCTCGACAGCTATCCGATGCCCGTCTTCTGCGGCGACACGTACGTCTGGCCCGATCTGACGGCTAAGGCCACGCAGCAGGCCGCGCCGCGCGTCTACGAGCAGGGCCGCGTGATGGGCGGCGGCTCGAGCATCAACGTGCAGTCGGCCAATCGCGGCCTGCCGCGCGACTACGACGAATGGGCCGCGAACGGCGCCGAAGGCTGGTCGTGGCGCGACGTGCTGCCGTACTTTCGCAAGCTCGAACGCGATGTGAACTTTCCAGGCGGCCCATTGCACGGCAGCGACGGTCCGGTGCCGATCCGCCGGATCATGCCGCGCGACTGGCCAGCGTTCTGTCATGCATTCGCGAAGGGTTTGCGCGCGAACGGCTTCGCCGAACTTCAGGACCAGAACGGCGAATTCGGCGACGGGTTCTTTCCGGGCGCGTTCTCGAACATCGACGACAAGCGCGTGTCGACGGCCATCGCCTATCTCGACGAGGCCACGCGCAGGCGTCCGAATCTCGCGGTCTACGCGAAGCTGCGCGTGGAACGCATCGTGATGGACGGCGCGACGGCGCGCGGTGTCGTCGCGATTGCGGCGAACGGCGAGCGCGTGGCTTTCGGTGCGGGCGAAGTGGTGTTGAGCGCGGGCGCATTGCAGTCGCCCGCCATGCTGATGCGCGCCGGGATCGGTGATGCGCGCCCACTCGCGGCGATGGGTATTCCGTGTACGGTGGATTTGCCGGGCGTCGGACGCAATCTGCAGGATCATCCGTCGCTCACGTTCTGTCATTTTCTCGAGCCGCGCTTTCGGAAGCCGCTCGCACGACGCCGTGCAAGCATGATGGCCGCGCGGATGAGTTCGGGTGTCGCGGGCTGCGACGAGGCGGACTTGTACCTGTCGAGCGCGACCCGCGCCGCATGGCATGCGCTCGGCAACCGGCTCGGCCTCTTTTTCCTCTGGTGCAATCGGCCGTACTCGCGCGGCCGCGTGCAGTTAGCCTCGCCCGATGCGGCCGCGCCGCCGCGCGTCGATCTGAACCTGCTCGATGACGAACGCGATCTGCAACGGCTGGCCGCGGGCGTGCGCATGCTCGCGCGCATTGTCGATGCATCGGGTCTCGGACGCGACGCGCGCGACTTCTTTCCGGCGGCTTTTTCGCCGCGCGTGAAGGCGCTGAGCCAGGTCGGCGAGGGTAATGCGCTTCTGACTTCGATCCTCGGTGCGCTGCTGGACACGCCGGCGCCGCTGCGGCGTCTGCTGATCGAACGCTTCTTCACGCGCGGCCTGAAGATGGCTTCGCTGATCCACGACGACCGCGCGCTTGCCGATTTCATCCGCGCGAACGTGTTCGGCGTGTGGCATGCGAGCGGCACGTGCCGCATGGGTAGCGCGCAGGACAGCGACGCCGTCACTGACACAGAAGGTCGCGTGCGAGGCACACGCGGGCTGCGCGTCGTGGATGCATCGCTGATGCCGCGACTGCCATCGGCCAATACGAACATACCGACCATCATGATCGCCGAGAAAATCGCCGATGCGATGGTTGCCCAGCGACGGGCGAACGAGACATCGCCGTTCGCCGCCGCGCACTGACGATTTTTCAACCTCGACAAGAGCGCGCAAACAAGCGTGCCTGCGACACAGGGTGATCGAAAGACGCCCGGTGATACACAAGGAGATGCAAATGTCCGTAGCAGCCCAAGACGGGACCGCCGTTCTTCCGGCTAATCATCGCCAGATCATGGGCGCAGTGATGGCTTCGTGCGTCGGCTGGGCCCTCGACCTGTTCGACCTGTTCGTATTGTTGTATGTGGCGCCGATCGTCGGACGTCTGTTCTTTCCGTCCGAACACGCGATGCTCTCGCTAGCGGCGGTATACGCGTCCTTCGCGGTGACGCTGCTGATGCGCCCGCTCGGTTCCGCGCTGTTCGGCTCTTATGCCGACCGTCGTGGCCGCAAGGGTGCGATGATCGTTGCGGTCGTTGGCGTCGGGGTTTCGACGGCGGCCTTCGGCTTGCTGCCAACGGTCGCGCAAGTCGGGCTGCTGGCACCGGTCCTATTTCTGCTGCTGCGTCTTGTGCAGGGCGTATTCGTCGGCGGCGTGGTGGCGTCGACGCATACGATCGGCACCGAATCGGTGGCGCCGAAGTATCGCGGCGCGGTGTCCGGTCTGATCGGCGGCGGCGGCGCAGGGCTCGGTGCGTTGCTCGCATCGCTCACGTATCTCGCGATGTCCGCGATCTTTCCCGGGGATGCCTTCAACGTATGGGGCTGGCGTTGCATGTTCTTTACAGGCATCCTAAGTTCCGTGCTGGGTCTATTCGTCTTTAACAGACTCGAGGAGTCGCCGCTCTGGAAGAAGCTCGCCGCGGAAAAGGCGATGAAATCCGCCGCACAGACGGAGATCGTCAACGTCGAAGCGGCGCGCTCGCCCCTGCGCGTGCTGTTCTCGCGGGAGTATCGCGGCGTGCTGTTCGTCAATCTGCTGCTGACTATCGGCAGCGGCAGCGGCTACTACCTCACGTCGGGCTATCTGCCGACCTTCCTCAAAGTGGTGAGTCATGCGCCGAACGGTTCCGCCGCCGCGATTCTGATGATCAGCAGCGTGGCCGTGGTGCTCGCTTCGGTCGCCGCGGGGCACGCCAGTACGTTCATCGGACGCAAGGGCGCGTTTATCTTGATCGGCATCATCCGGCTCATCGGAATGCCCGCGCTGTTCGTGTTGCTGCCGACGGCGCAAAGCATCACGATGATCGGGGTCTACGCGGTGCTGCTCTCCGCGCTCGGCAGCGCCGGTTATGCGCCGGTATTGATCTTCCTGAACGAACGCTTTCCGACCGCCATCCGCGCGACCGGAACGGGTCTTTCGTGGAACATCGGCTTCGCGATCGGCGGAATGATGCCGACAGTCGTCTCACTCGTCGCAAAGGATGCGAGTCAATTGCCGTCGACCCTCGCGATCTTCGTCGGGGCGATCAGCGTGATCTTTCTCGTGGGCGCGTTCGTGGTGCCGGAGACGCTCGGCAAGCTCGAAAACGGCGCGCAACGCAATTCTTCCTGACCCTCCCGCCGCGCGTCATTCCCGCCTGCCTGTCGTCACTCGCCGGATTTCCTCGGTAATGATCGCAATCAATGCCTGCGCGGCCGGCCCGATCGGCCGCTTCGGATGCGTCACCTGAATGATGTGGCGCACGATCGGCGGCGACGCGATCGTGCGTGCGCGCAAGCGCCCTTCGTCCACTTTCGCCTGCACGACCACGCGCGGCAGGATTGTCGCAACACTGCTCTGCTCAACGAACTGCACGATGGTGCTGAGTAGGTCGATCTCGAACTTCGGCTCGATGACGACGTCGGCCGCCATCAGCGCGGCATCGAGCGCGCCGCGCAGCCCGTTGCGGCGCGTGGGCAACACGAGTTCGATGCCCGAGTGCTGCGTGAGATCGATCGCGTCGGGCAGATCCGGACCATGCACCACGCTCGTGACTAGCACCATTTCTTCGACGATCAAAGGCTCGACGTGGAGCGTCAGCCGTCCACGCGGCTTGTTGATGATCGCGGCATCGAGCCGGCCAGATTCGACAGCGTCGATTAATTGCGCGCTGAAGCCGTCGGCGACGGACACTTCGACTTGCGGGAATAGTGCATCGAATCGCGCCAGCGATTCGGGCAACACGCTCTGCGCCTCCGACGACACCATGCCGAGCGACACGCGGCCCGTCACAATGACATCGCGACGGCTCAGATGCTCGCGTGCTTGATCGATGTCGCGCATGATCGGCGTGTAAAGGCGGTACATCAACCGCGCGGCTTCGGTCGGCGCCATGCCGTGTGGCCCGCGTTCGAAGAGCTTCTGCCGGACCTCGGCTTCAAGCTTGGCGATCTGCATGCTGAGCGCCGGTTGCGCGATGTTGAGCCGCCTGGCGGCGCGCGTGACGGTGCCTTCTTCGAAAAGCGCGATGAAGTACTGGAT
>JBQCDS010000767.1:0-7286 GCA_051961035.1 Trinickia sp.
CAACGCCTCCGCGGCGTCACGGTAGTCGTCCACCACCAGCACACGGCGATGATTGGCCATTGCCGGCCGAATCGCGCGCCACAGCACGACATCGTCGCTCGTCTCGGCATTTTCCCGCTCGTTCACGGCCCGTTCTCCCTCGTTGGTCTCGACGCAAACGCGAACTGACGCAAATAACGCTCCCGCATTATCGCAGTGCGACAAAAAAGGGCATGCGCCTTGCTCGAAGTCCTGGCACGATTTGTCCAGACGCCCTCCACTGGTATCGATAGCGATATCCGAACAAGGAAAAGAGAGTTATGTCAACCTCCTACACGGCATCGCGCCTCGCTGTCGCGGGAATGCTGTGCGCGGCGTTCGCGCCGTCGCCGGCCCATGCGCAAACGCCCTCTCCGCTTGCCGAGTGGCAATATTCGTCGGGCATCCTCCTCGAACAGATGTTTCAGCCGAAGCTGCCCACATGGCGTGTCCGGTTCGGTCCGTCCGTCAGTTTCCAACCGCGCTACCCCGGGGCGGACAGTTATCACGTCGTGGGCGGCCCAAGCATCGACATCCGCTACCGCGACCGCTTCTTTTTGTCGATGGGAGAAGGGATCGGCATGAACGTCCTCACGGGGCCGAATTGGCGCCTGGGCGTGGCGGCCGCTTACGATCTCGGCCGGCGCGAGGCAGACGACCGCGACCACCTGAACGGAATGGGCAACATCAATCCCGCGCCGAGTCTGCGGCTCTTTGGCCAGTACGCCATATCGAAAACCTTCCCGCTCGTCTTGAGCGCCGACCTGCGCCGCAATTTCGGCGGCGACAACGGATGGATCGGCAACCTCGGCGCCTATATGCCGATGCCCGGCAGTTCGGAGAAATTCGCCTGGTTCGCAGGGCCGACGATGACGATCGCCGATTCGCAATATATGAATAGTTGGTTCGGCGTGGACGCCGGCCAATCGGCGCGCTCGGGCTACCGCCAATACCATGCGTCGGCCGGCATCCGTTCCGTAGGCTTCGGCGTATCCGCCAATTGGACGGTCAAAAAACATTGGATCGTCAGTGCCGACGGGGCATTTCAGCAGCTCGTCGGCTCGGCCGCACATAGCCCGATCACGCAAACGCGCGCATCGGGCACCTTCGATCTATCCGTGATCTATCAGTTCTGACACAAGCGGGCGGGGCGAACGGCGACAGCGCGTCGCGTTCGCTTCGCAGCGCCTGGTCAGCGTCCGTCGTGCGCCTCCACCGCGTCGCGCGGCACCGACAATCGAATCGCGAAGCCGCCGCCCGCTTCGCTACCGATGGAAACGGAGCCGCCAAGCCTGCGCACGCGATCGCGAATGCCCGCTAGCCCGGAGGGACTCGGTCGCCCGTCATGCGCGTCGGAGCGGTTGTCGATCCCCGTACCGTTGTCGCGGATGGCGAGATCGCACAGCGCCGGGGTGCACACAAGTTCGATATTCACCGCCGACGCACGGTGCGCGTGACGTACGACGTTCGTCAACGCCTCCTGCACGATACGAAACAGCGCCGTCGATGCGGCTTCGTTGAATACGACGTCGTCGGCATTGCTGGTGATGCTGATGCGAAGTCGCGAGCGTTGGCGGAAATCGTCGACCAGCCATTCGAGCGCGGGCAGCAAGCCGAGATCGTCGAGCACGGCGGGGCGCAGCCCCGCCGCGAGCCGCCGCACCGAGCCGATCGCATGATCGACGGCCTCGCGCATGGCATTCACACGCGCGCGTACCGCCTTCAGCTCATTGGCCGGATCGTTCGCGACCGGCGCCGCCTGGTCGGACGTCAGCGCCGTCAAATCCATTTTGAGCGCCGTCAGTTGTTGACCGAGGTCATCGTGCAATTCGCGCGCGATCCGCTTTTTTTCTTCCTCGCGCGTCGTTTCGATACGCGCCGCCAATTCACTCGCATATTCGAGCTCGCGCAACTTATTGCGCTCGCTGATGTCGCGCACGACGTTCGCGTATCCGACAAGTTCGCCAGCCACGCCAAAGACGGCTGTCAAGACAACGTTTGCGCAAAACCGCGAGCCGTCTTTGCGCAGCCGCCATCCTTCCTTTTCGATGCGGCCGTAAGCGGACGCGCTGGCCAATTCTCGCTCCGGGTCGCGCGCGGCGATGCTTTCAATTGAATAAAAGCGCGAGAAATGCCGGCCGACGATTTCCGCGGCATGAAACCCGAGTACGCGCGAAGCGCCTGCGTTCCAACTCGTCACTTGCCCTTGAGGATTGAGCATGAAGATCGCGTCCTCGACGGCATCCATGAGCCGTCGCATCCGCTCCTCGTTCTGCCGCAGTTGCTCCTCGTTGCGCCGGCGCTCGGTCAGATCGCGCGTGATCTTGGAGAAGCCCATGAGCCGGCCGGCTTCGTCGTTCAGCGCCGTGATGACGGCGTTGGCCCAAAAGCGCGAACCGTCCTTGCGCACGCGCCAGCCTTCGTCCTCCCACCGCCCGAGTTCGGCGGCGCGCCGCAATTCCTCGGCGGGATAGCCGCGCGCCGCCACTTCCTCGGGATAAAACACTGAAAAATGTCGGCCGATGATTTCTTCGGCGCGATAGCCTTTGATGCGCTCGGCGCCGACATTCCACGTCGCGATCCTGCCCTTCGTGTCGAGCAAAAAGATCGCGTAATCTCTAATCGCGTCGATCATGATGCGATACCGTTCCTCCGGCGGGACACGGGCGATCGAAGGCTCTTCTTTCTGGCTCTTCGACGGCATCGGCTCACTGTTCACGTAACCGGCTCCGCTTTTCTGAATGCTCCGAACAATAGTTGCAGTCTAGCGCGCGCGACGAGCCGCCGCCATGCATCAATGCAGGGCGACGCAAACGTTTGCCCCGCAACGGGTGTAAGCGTTGTCCGACAGGCCGCCCTAAAGCCGCACATCAATCAAATCCTCTGCTGATTTCCACAGTCGATTGTTTCGCGGAAACTGAAAGCCTCTCGATTCACCTTGTGCTTGCCATGAAGGTCCTCCTTGTAGAAGACTACGCGCCGATCCGCGAGCGCCTTTGCGACCTTGTTCGGACGATTCCCGGCGCCACGATCGTGGCGGAAGCCGACGAAGCGTCGTCGGCGGTCGCCGCCATCGATGCCACCGGCCCCGACGTCGTCATCGTCGATCTCCAACTGAAATCGGGCACGAGCGGTCTCACGATTTTGAAGTGGCTACGCGAGCATCGGCCCGCGACCGCGGTGATCGTGCTCAGCAACTCCGCCTACCCGCAGATGCGTAAGGCCTGCTTGGATCTGGGCGCCCGCCTGTTTCTCGACAAGGCAGGCGAGTTCGCCCAACTGCGCGGCGCCTTGCTGGCGTTGGCGGGCCGCCAGTCCGTCGCCCCGCCGGTGCCGTGAACGCCCCGGCCGCAACGCCGCGCGCGCCTCGCAAGCGCGTTATCCGACAATTGGCCGCCGCCGTGTAGGCGAATGCCGACAGCGACGCCGCCATGAACTACGCCAGGTTCAGCGCTGCCTGATTTGCAGCACACATCGGGTCGCCGATACTTCGGATCAACGGATACCTGATCCGCGCAGCTTAGGGCCCCGGCCCCCGATGAAACGCCATACCGGAGAGACGCCATGTCGAACCAAGCCACGACCACCGACGCGGACGAGATCCTCGAACTCGCGCGCTGTTCCGGCCTGCTTGTGACGCTCGACGGCCAGATCGGCCGCGAGAAGTATCAAAGCGTCGCCGGCTCCCTGTCGTGCTTCATGCGTTTCGTCGACGCCCTGCGTCAATCGTTCGCCGCCGACATTCTGGTTTAAGCCACCGCGCCGGCGCCACGCCGGGCAAGCAAGTTGCTGCCCGTTTCTCGAGCTACGAGAAAGGGAAATCGGATCGATGAGCAGCGATGGCAACGCACGAGCAAACGAACGCCGCCGTCTGGGCGGTTGGCTACCAAGCAACGAACAAGCGCTGGGCGAGTATCGCCGCACCATTGCGCAACGCGCCTTGCGGCGCGACCCCGGTGCACCGCGCGCCGGCGTAGTTCACGACCTCGCGCAACTCGTCAAGAACGACCCCGTGTTGAGAATGGCCGCTTCGCGTTCGATCGACGAAGCACGCGGCCAAGGCTACGAGCTCGGCTTTACGAACATCGACGAGTTGATGGCCGTCATCGACTACTTGATGACGTATGCGCCCCCGTTCAGCGAATCGAGCCTCGTGCATTGTCCGCTCAATGCCGTCCTGGACTGGCCGATGTGCATGCCCTCGGGCTATGCCCTGTTTCGCGATCAAGATTTCAATGCACATCTGAAGCGCGTCCTGACCTATTGGTGCGGCTTTCTGAGCGGCCCGTACTCGCGCATGCATTTGAACGACGACACGGACGGCTGGTTTTCCCAAGAGGCGATCGAGAAGACGCGAATCCACGAGTTTCTTTGCGATCCAAAGGAGCCGTTTTGGGGCTTCTCGTCCTGGAACAGCTTCTTTACGCGACAGTTCCGTCCCGGCGCGCGCCCCGTAGCCGGCGCCGGCGATTCGAAAATCATCGTGAGCGCCTGCGAAGCCTCGCCGTATGCCATCCGGCACGAGGTGCAATTGCATGATCGGTTTTGGATCAAAGGGCAGCCGTACTCGCTGCAGGAAATGTTCACCGCGAGCCAGCGCGAAGTGGCCAAACGATTCGACGGCGGCTCCGTTTATCAGGCGTTTCTCAGCGCCTTCAACTACCACCGCTGGCATGCGCCGGTCAGCGGAACGATCGAAAAGGCCTACCTCATCGACGGCACGTATTACTCGGCTCTCGAAGCCGAAGGCGAAGAGCCGGGCGGGCTCAACGACTCCCAAGGTTACACGACGGCCGTCGCGGCACGCGCCGTGATCGTGATCGATTGCGATGACGAAGCGCTCGGCTCCGTCGCTTGCCTCTTCGTCGGCATGGCGGAAGTGTCCTCGTGCGTGATCGAGGCGATGCCGGGACAGCATGTCGACAAGGGGGACGAACTCGGCTTCTTCCAATACGGCGGATCGACCTACTGCCTGATATTTCAGCCGGGCGTCATCAGCCACTTCGTGCCGCAGCCGCCATTCGACGACAAAGCGTCGCCGGTGGAAGTCAATGCGCATCTCGCCACGGCGCGATGATCGTATGAGCCTCTCGCATCGCACGCTCGATTTTTTTGTGGTCTATTCTTCGCTGTAACGCTTGGCGTGAATTGCGTGGATCGCCATAACAACCTACGAAACCGCCACGTACACGATCGTCGCATGCGCCATGATTGGCAGCCGCGCGCTAATCGAGGACAATTTATCGGAAGCCCGCGGATTTTCGCCTGCCCACCGCAGGTCCGGCTTTTTGGCCCCGCGCCTTCGATCAAGACGGCGTGGGAATGCGACCACCCGCAGGATGCGCATGCCCGCAGCAGGAAATTCGTCCAAATCCGCCAAGCCGCTCGAGCGCCGCAATAAGTCGGGAGAGCCGTTGCTCGGCCCGCTGCTCGCGGCAGCAGGCACGGCCATCATCGTCTGCATCGCGGCGCTCGTCTCGGCGGTGCTCGTTCGAAGCCATTTGGTCACCGTCGCACAGTCGGATTTCGACGCGCGTGCCGCGCATGTCACGTCGGATATCAGGCGCCAGTTGCTGCTTTGCTCGCAACTACTGCGAGGCGCGAGCGGGTTCGTGGTCGCACAGGCGCAAACCGCCGGCGACGGAACGCCGTCATTCGAAACCTGGGAACGGTACATTTCGCGCCTCGATCTGGACGATGCCCCGCCGTGTGTCCGTTCGCTCGGCTACGCCACCGCGTTGCCGCGCGCGACCGGCTCGCCCAGTTCCGGCAGCGAAGCATCCGGCGCGCTTGCCCGGACGGTGCTCATGTGGCCGCCACGGGCCGATGCGCCGAACGGCACCGAAATCGGGCTGAGCGACGTCACGCGCGGCGCACTGCTGCGCGCGGCCAACAGCGGGCAAGTGGCGATGGCCATCCGCGCGCTGTCGCGCGAGAGCTCCTCGCGTGCGCGCGTCGATCTCTATCTGCCGGTTTATCGCATGTCGCCGCCGCCCGCGCTCATTCCGGCCCGGCGCGCCGCGCTAATCGGGTTCGCGCTAGCACGGCTCGACGCGGAATACTTATTCGCAAGCATCGCCGCCAGCGAGCCACGCATGGAGCTTAGCGTCTCGGGCGGTCAACCCCCGCTGGCCCTTTATCCGCCCGGCGCGCCGGTAGGCGAACAGGACTCGCCGGGCTTTCAACGCACCGATTCCGTGCGTTTCGGCGGCGAAACGCTGTCGCTCGTGTACACCACGAGAGACCCCTCCATGTTGACGTCGGCCAACTACAGCGCCAGCGCAATCATCGCGGCCGGGCTCGCGACGGCCCTGATCGGCGCCGCCGCCGTCTTCATCTTGTTACGCAAGCGCGGCATAACGATTGCTGAAGCGGGGGTGGCCCGCGCGCGCGCGTCGCGGGACGAAGTGCGTTTGTTGGCTATCATTCGCTCCTCGAACGAAGCCATCATCACGATCGACGAACAACAGCGGATCCTCATGTTCAATCCGGCCGCCGAAAAAGTATTCCGTTGCTCAGCGATGGATGCGATCGGCACGTCGATCGATCAATTCATTCCAGAGCGCTTCCGACAGGCGCATCGCAAGCATATCGAGCGATTTGGCGAAACGGCCGTGGCCGAACGCAGGATGGGCGGGAAACAGCAGCCGGTATTGCTTGCCCTGCGCGCGGACGGCGAGGAGTTTCCGATCGAAGCCTCGATTTCACAATTCCGTGACGGTACCGGCAAGTTCTACACCGTCATGCTGCGAGACGTGACCGAGCGGCTGCAAGCCGAAGACGAGCTAAAGGCATCGCGCCAGGAGTTGCGCGCGCTGTCGGCCAACTTGCAAAACGTTCGCGAAGATGAAAAAACGCGGATCGCGCGCGAGCTTCACGATGATCTCGGCCAGCAGCTCACCGCGTTGAAGATGGATCTATCGTCGGTCGAGCAATCGCTAGCCGACATGCCGAACGCACCGCCGCCCGTGCTCGCCCAATTGCACGGAATGCGCCGCTTGATCGATTCGACGGTTGGCTCCGTTCGCCGCATCGCGGCCGATTTGCGGCCGGTCATGCTCGACGATCTTGGCTTGATGCCCGCCATCGACTGGCTGCTTACCGATTTCACGACCCGTTACGGCATCGACGTCGAACGTCGCATCGATCCCGGACAAACGCAGTTCTCGCGCAACGGCGCGACCACCGTCTTTCGCATCATCCAGGAAGCGCTCACGAACGTGGCAAAGCACGCCGAAGCAACGCGCGTGGAACTCTCGCTGACCGTC
>JBQCDS010000768.1:0-3507 GCA_051961035.1 Trinickia sp.
ATATCGAACCGAAAAGTTGAGCCGACTCACAAATGGGCGAAGGCCGGATCGGACTCAATGCACATGTCGTCGCGGTCGATGCGCGTACCCACCGCTCTTATTTTCCGATCAAGAGTGTGGGCGGCCAACCGGTGTTGCGCGTCATGGAGCCACGCTGAGCGGGCACGACGTCTCTCTCATCCTTGGTGCGGCTATCCGAATCGCCTCAGTGGTCACTCGGGCGTCGAATTCTTTCAAGGTAAGAGGCTTGCCAAGCCTTCGCCGGCCGCTCGCGCGACCTTGACCAGTCGGGCTTCGCTCATTCCTTCGCGTGCGCTGCCCGACAGGCCCGACATGACGGTCGAAACATAATCCGTCACGATGCCTGCGCGCCGAGGATGCGTTCTCTCGACAAATTCGCGAATTTGCGCACGGCGACGTTCCGCGATGCGTCGCGCCAAGACGGCGCTCTCACTTTCGCCATGGCCGCGCGCCGCTTCGAGCACCAGGCAGCCCGTGCGTTCGGGGTCATGCGCGTATGTCCGGGCCGCGCGTTCGACGAGTTCAGCGAGCGCCTCCGCTGGCGGACGGCCTGTACGCAGAATATCGGCCAGCGCGAGTTCCGTGCGCGCATACCGCTCCAGCACGCCTTCGAAGAAGGCTGCCTTGCTACCGAACGCTGTGTAGAAGCTCGGAGGCGTCACGCCCAGCGCGTTCGTCAGCGCGCTCAATCCCACCGCATCGTAGCCGGCCGCATGAAACATCTTCTGGCCGATCGCGAGCGCCGTTTCTGGATCGAGCGCGCGTGGGCGGCCACGTCCGGGCTTCGATTCCGCTTTTAAGATAGTGGTCACTATAAAATTTCCTTGCGTCGTCGCTTGCTCAAATATATAGTGACCGCTATTTTAATTCAAGCACGCGTCAAGTTACCGAAGCGGAAGGGCGTAGCCGCCGACGTGCCGTGCTTCGTTGACGTGCATCCGCCGCGTTCGCGCGACGCTCTCTCAAGGACGATTACATGAGCACACATTTCGCACCCTGGACGACGACACCTGCCCGCACGGTTCGGCGCGGCCATTTTTGGATACCCGGCGAAAGGGTTCCAATTGGCGAGCGCACCTATCAGCGCGGGCCGATGTACGTCGAATGGGAAGCGCCAGAGACGGTCACGCGCGCATATCCTGTCGTGCTGATGCACGGCGGCGGCTTTCAGGGCACCGAGTGGTTCGACACGCCGGATGGGCGGCCCGGCTGGGCGCAGCGTCTGGTCGAGAATGGGTATGCGGTGCTGGTGGTCGATCGGCCAGGACATGGGCGCTCCCCCTATCATATCGATACGCTTGGGCCCATGGGCCCGCCGTTCTCGTATGAAGGCGGCCGTCAAATCTATTTCCCGGGCGACGACGCGCGTCATTCGCAATGGCCGTTCGCATCCGAGGATGAGAGTGCGATGGACGAATTCATCGCCGGTTACGGGCCGTTGCCCGCCGATCTGGAAGCATCGCAAACGATGGATGCCGACCGAACCGCTGCGCTGCTCGAGCGCATCGGCCCTGCCATCTTGATCACGCATTCGGCCTCGGGCCCAGACGGCTGGCTCGTAGCCGATCGCTGCCCGCATCTCGTCAAGGCGATTGCGGCGATCGAGCCAATGGGCCCACCCTTCGCGACGATTCCCAACATTGGCGAGATGCGTTGGGGCCCGACAGCCGCGCCGCTGCGTTTCAAGCCTTCCGTGAGCCATCCCGACGCATTGCGCCGCGCGCAACCGGGCGAATACACACTGCCGTCGCTGGCGCACACACCGATCCTCATCGTGACGGCCGAGGCGTCGGCGTTCGCGGCGGCAAGCCCGCCGACTGCCGATTTTCTGAACGCGTGCGGCGCATCGGCGCAAGTGTTGAATCTTGCAGATCATGGCGTGCACGGCAACGGTCACGGTTTGATCTACGAAAGGAATTCCGACGCGGCGCTCGCGCCCGTGCTCGACTGGCTCGCGCGTCTCATCTGACACAGGAGAAAACACGATGGAGATAGGCATTATTGGACTCGGCGCGATGGGGCGCGCCATGGCGTGCAATCTCGCGCGCGCGGGACATGACGTGAAGGCGTGGAATCGTTCGGGCGGTACGGTCGAAGGCGTGACGATGGTTGCGTCACCGGCCAACGCGTTCCAGGGTGACGCCGTGTTCACCATGCTCTCCGACGACGATGCGATCCGCACGACGCTCATCGATTCGGGCGTCCTGGCGCAGGCGAGACCGGGCCTTGTGCATGTCGTCAGTTCGACGATATCGGTGGCTTTCGCCCGGCAGCTCGTCGAAGCCCACCATGCGGCCGGATTGGGATACGTCTCGGCCCCTGTGCTTGGGCGCCCCGATGTCGCCGCGAAGGGCGAACTCAACGTGTTGGCCGGTGGCGCACCCGACGCAGTGGCGGCCGTGCGTCCCCTGCTGGAAATCATCGGCGGACGCATCTGGGACATCGGTGCGCAAGCGCCGACCGCGAACGCCGCGAAGATCGCCTGCAACATGATGATCACAATGGCGATCGAGGCGATGGCCGAAGCCGTTGTACTGACCGAAGCGAACGGCCTGCCGCGCGAGCGCTTTTTCGACGTGATCCTCAATACCCTGTTTGGCAGCCGTTCGTATCAGGTGTATTCGTCGAATATCGCTCGATCGAACTATGAGCCGGGCTTCAAAGCGACGCTGGGGTTGAAGGATTTGCGCCTCGCATCGGAAGCGGCTGAACAAGCGGGCCGCGAACTGCCGATGCTCGCAGCAGTGCATGGCCGAATGGCCGAAACGGTGGCGGCGGGCATGGGAGACCGGGATTGGTCGGCGATGGCTGCCGTCACGATCGGGGCGGCGACCGCGTAAGCGGAAATCGGCGCTCGGAATGCGCACGCCATGGGTGATATCGACTTCGCCAACATCGGAACATCCGCAACGCCACCTTCACATCGGACACGACCCGCCCGACGCGAATTCGAGCGACGCACGCGCATTGCCTCGCTGCAAAATTCCGGTATGCATTGTGCGCGCGAACAGGAGGGTGCAGCCTATTGAAGCGACAGCCGCCGTCGAGACCCGACTCGAGTGCAGCCACATCGCGAGCGTTACGCCGAACATGCCAAGCCGCATTTGCACGTGCTCGATCTGATCGAACGTGAACGAAACGACGAGGCGTCGGCCGCGATGCGCGAACACTTGCTGCATACCCTGGACGCCCTCTCGCGCATCAGAGAGATCCTTGAACCTTGAGCCTGCGATGCGATCGCAGTTGAACCGCCATGCCCATGAACCTCGATCGATCAGTTGTCTCCGCTTTCACGCCGACTGGCAAGCTGCGCGCCTCGATCAACCTCGGCAATCCAATTCTTGCGAGCAAAAACGCTGAAACGGGCGAGCCGTTCGGCGTCTCCATCGACCTCGCACGCGAATTCGCAAAATGGCTGGGCGTCGAATTGGAACTGATCGTTTTCGACGCGGCTGGCAAATCGGTGCAAGCCGTGAGCGAGGAGCG
>JBQCDS010000769.1:0-3455 GCA_051961035.1 Trinickia sp.
TGACGTTTCATGGGCGTTCGTCTCCTTCATCATGCTTTGCATCGTGTATCCGCCCCGGCGTCCGGACGGCCGAGCCATCAGGACGCCGAGGCGTCGTTCGATCACGCTTCGAGCCACACGTGTTCGGCAAACATACCGCCCATCAACCCCATCAGCGGGATCGAACCAAGGCCTTTGAGCTTCGCCGTATGCGCGTCGAGCGAGCTCAGGAACATCGGGATGTCGATGCCGCCCTTCTCATGCACGAGCACTTGCATGTCGCCGTAGATCTTCTTGCGCTTGGCTTCGTCGGGCTCGCTGCGCGCCGCCAGCAGCATCTGGTCGAATTGCGGATCCTTCCAGTTCGCTTCGTTCCAGGGCGCGTTCGATGCGAAGAACTGCGTGAAGAGCATGTCGGCGGTCGGGCGGGCGTTGATGTTGCCGTAGCTGAGCGGGTGCTTCATCCAGTGGTTCGACCAGTAGCCGTCGGCGGGCACGCGCATCACTTGCAAATTCAGGCCCGCTTTCGGCGCGGCTTGTTGCAGCAGCATGGCCATTTCGACCGAACCGTCTGCGGCAGGCGATGCGAACACCTGCATCGGCGTGCTCGGAAGGTTCGCCTTCTTGAAGTAGAACTTCGCTTTATCCGGATCGAAAGTCCGTTGCGGCAACCCGGCGAAGTAATACTTGTTCGTCGGGTCGATCGGCTGATCGTTGCCGATCGCGCCGTAGCCCTGGAAGATGGCCTGGCGCATCTGGTCCCGGTTCTGCAAGTGCATGAGCCCCAGGCGGAAGTCTTGGTTGCCCGAGATGCCGCCCTCGTTGCGCATGATGAGGTCGGTGTATTGCCCTGTCTTCGTCTCGAGCACGGCAAAGCCGGGCGTCCCTTTGATGCGGCCGGTCGATTGCGGGCTCACCTGGTTGATGAGCTGCACGTCGCCCGAGAGCAGCGCATTCACGCGCGCCGGCTCGTCGCTGATGCCGATGAGTTCGATCTCGTCGAGATGCGGCAGGCCGGGTTTCCAATAACGCTCGTTCTTGACGACGACCGTATGCACGCCCGGCGTGAACTCCTTCAGCTTGAACGGGCCCGTGCCGATGGCCGTTTTCGAGAAATCCTTCGTGCCGTCCTTGACGATCAGGAAATGCGCGTCGGCGAGGATGACCGGGAAGTCGGCGTTCGGCCCCGACAGCGTGATGGTCACTTCGTTCGGTCCGGTTGCTTTGACATCGCTGATCTGATCGGCAAGCGTCTTGGCCTTCGACGCCGTTGCCGGATCTTTGTGCCGCATCAGCGAATAAACCACGTCGGCCGGCGTCAACGCTTTTCCGTCATGAAATTGAACGCCCGAGCGCAGCTTTGCGACCCACACCTTCGTGTCTTTCGTATCGAAGGAGGAGGCGAGCGCCATGGTGGCGCCCAGGTGCGAATCGAGTTCGGTCAGGCCGTTGTAGATCATGTTGCAGCGCACGTAGTCCGTCGCGAGCGCGCCCTTGGCCGGATCGAGCGTGTCGGCCGTCGACGACGATTGCGTGGCCACGCGAATCTTGCCGCCCTGCTTGGGCGTGCCCTGCGCTTGCGCGGCCGTGCTGGCGACGAGCAAGCCGCCGCCCGTCGCCGTGACGAGGCCCGCCGCGACGAGCGCACGCAGCGCATCCCGTCGCGAAGCGCCTTTCGCGGTCAACTGTTCGAGCGTGGTCTCGGCCCCGATAGCACCGTATTGTGAGGTGTCCTTTTTCATTGCACTTCTCCGCGATGTAAGCCAGGCTGGCAAAAGGAGTTAACCGCCGGTTAACTCGATGATTCAATCAGGGCCTTCGGTCGACGAAGGTCGTCGACGTCAATAAAAAACATCTTTGATTCGATAGTACGTGCCGACGATCGGTAGAAACCACGGCTTGCCCGTGTGCCCCGGAATGGCGGGCCACGGCAGATCGCGCCACGGATTGGCGTCCTCTCGCCCGCCGATGACTTCCGCCATCGCCTGGCCCATGTGCGTGGACATCTGCGTACCGTGGCCGCTGTAGCCGAGCGAGAAATACACGCCGTTGTGCTGGCCCGCGCGCGGCAGGCGATCGGCCGTCATGTCGACCAGGCCGCCCCAGCAGTAGTCGATGCGAGCGCTCGCCAGCGACGGAAACAGTTCGGCGAGACTGCGCTGCAAAATGCGCCCGCTTTTCTCGTCGGAAGGCTGCTCCGACGCCGTGAAGCGCGCCCTTCCGCCGAACACGAGCCGGGTGTCGGCCGTCACGCGGAAGTAGTTGTGCATGAGCCGCGTGGTCGTATAGGCGCGCCGGTTCGGGAACATCCGCGCAACGACCTGCTCGCCAAGCGGCTCCGTGACGATGATGAAAGATCCGATCGGCGCGATGCGGCGCCGATACCAGGCGAACGGGCCGTGCTTGGACGGGCCGGTGGCGATCAGCACGTTCGTTGCGCTCACTTCGCCGCGCGACGTGACAACCCGGTACCCGCCCGTGCCTTGCTTGGCGATCGTCGATACGCTCGCTTGCTCGTGTAGCGTTGCGCCGTATCGGCGCGCTGCCTGTGCCAAGCCCGCCGCGAACTTGCCCATGTGCATCTGCCCGCCATGACGCTGCAGCAAACCGCCGTAGAACTGGTCCGACTGCACTTCGGCGCCGATACGCGCTCGATCGATCAATTCGACGTTCGAATCGACCTCCCGATGTATCAGTTCCGCTGTCTTGGCCAAGCGCTCGTAGTGATGCGGTTTCGAGGCGAGCTTGAGCTTGCCCGTGGCGATATAGTCGCAATCGATCGCTTCCTCCCGAACGAGGCGTTCGACGGTGTCGACGGCCGCCGCGTAGGCGAGGTAATACCGCCGCGCGCGGTCTAGGCCCAGTTGCGCGACGAGCGCCGAAAAGTCTTGCGCCACGCCTGTATTGACGTGTCCGCCGTTGCGACCCGACGCACCGCCGCCGATTCGCCCCGCCTCGAGCAGCGCGACGGTCGCACCGCGCCGAGCGAGCGCGAGCGCGGCCGACAGCCCCGTGAAGCCGCCGCCGATCACGGCGACGTCCACGCGGCCCTGCACAGGCCCTTCGTCGCCCAGCGGCGTGGCGGGCGCGGTATCGAGCCAATAGGAATCTAACTTCATCGTGGGTTGCCTCGATCGAAATACATTGAGCCGGTGGTGCCGCTGGAAGCCATGGCGCGCGGGCCCGCTACCACCCTGTGCCTTGACTACATTTAATCAATGCAAAAACAAATTTGCTGTCAATTTCGATGGCGGTGGACGCACAAAGCGCTCGTTTTTCACTGCCGCGACAGCAGAGGTAGCTTGTCCGCAGTCATATCAACGAGCCGCAAGCTGTACTCGATGCCCACACCGCACAGTTCAGGGAAGATCGCTTCCCTCGTTTCTCGCCGCATGAGCCCGCTCGAGCCTGCTCTGTTCGTCCGAACGCGGGTGGGACATTGCAAAGCGCTCGCGCCTCGAACAGCGGGCATCACG
>JBQCDS010000770.1:0-2079 GCA_051961035.1 Trinickia sp.
CGTCCGATGCGCGGACATGGCGCTCCGATCTGCATTGACCGGCTCTCCCAACTCGAGCGAACGAACACAGGTGAACGAATACAACGAGCGGGGTTTCTGGCTGCGTGCGCGCGCCATATTTTCGATCAGCGATCCTCGTTGGGGGCGCAGCGATGGCAATGGCAGCCGGCAACGGCCCAATGAGCCGAAGCGGGGCGGCGATGGCGACGGCCCGCCGGCTCTCGACGAAATGTGGCGCGAGTTCAACCGCCGCTTGTCGCGGTTTTTCGGCGGCAAAGGGCAGGGCCCCGGGCCCGGCGATCGGCGTCCGGATAACGGGCGCACTGCGCGCATCGGCGTGGGCATCGTCATCGGCGTGCTCGTCGCCATCTATTTCGGCAGCGGCGTATTTGTCGTGCAAGACGGCCAAACGGGCGTCGTTCTTCAATTCGGCAAATACCGTGGAACGGTGGAGCCGGGCGTTCATTGGCGCCTGCCTTATCCGTTCGAAACGCACGAAATCGTCAACGTCGCGCAGGTTCGCTCCGTCGAAATCGGCCGTGGCAATGCGATGAGCGATGGCAGCGCGAAGAACGCGTCGGTGATCACGCACGATGGCGACATCGTCGACGTGCGCTTGGCACTTCAGTATCAAGTGAAATCGGCCACCGACTACCTCTTTCGCACCGCTGATCCCGATCTGAGCGTGACGCAGGCCGCGCAGGCTGCGGTGCGTGAAATCGTCGGCGAGCGCAGCACCGAGAGCCTGCTCGGCGGTAACCGAGACGCCCTGAACGAGCCGCTCATGCAAGCCATCCAAGCGGCGCTCGATCGCTACCAGACGGGGCTCGCGGTGACGAGCGTCACCGTGCAGTCGATCGAACCGCCGGCAGCCGTGCAAAGCGCGTATGCCGACGTCGTCCGAGCCCGGCAGGATGGCGCGAGCGCGAAGGCCAATGCGCAAGCCTACGCCGGTCAAATCCTGCCCGGCGCGAAGACGCAGGCGCAGCGCACCGTCGACGATGCAAAGGCGTACGCCGCCCGCGTCGTCTCCGATGCCCAAGGCGACGCGGAACGCTTCAAAGAGGTCTACGCCCAATACGCGAAGGCGCCGGCTGTCGTGCGCGAGCGGATGTATCTGGAAACCATGCGCGACATCTACGCCAATTCAACGAAGATATTCGTGAGCGGCAAGGCCGGCAATAGCGTCGTCAATCTCTCGCTCGACAAACTGCTCGAAGCCAATCGCCGCGCGTCGCCGGAAGCGAGCGCACCGGCAGCGCCCGCGGGCGCTAGCGCCGCGTCCAGCGCATCCGCCGTCCAGGCGCCGGCCGAGCCCAATCCCGCTAGCCAAGCCGCCGCCGCGAGCGATGCGTTGCGTTCGCGCGATTCGCTGCGTAGCCGCGCGCGCGAAGACGACTTGCAGCAATAAGGAGCGCAGAACATGAATCGTATCGTTGCGCTCGTGATCGTCGTCGCCCTCGTGCTGCTCGCGGGCGCATCCACGCTACTCGTCGTGGATCAGCGGCATGTCGCCGTCGTCTATTCGCACGGCGGGCAGCATCCCTCGCTCGTCGGCCCTGGTTTGCACGTGAAGCTACCCGCACCGTTGCAAGCGGCGATGCTCGTCGACACGCGAGTCCGTACGCTCGCGCCGTCCGAAGCCGACCGCTTCGTCACGTCAGATAAAACCGACTTGCTGGTGACGCCCGTGCTCAAGTATCGCGTGACGGACCCACTCAAGCTGTTCGACGAAACCGACGGGGATCAGCAAAGCGGGCTGGATCGCCTAGCGGGGCATATGCGCAGCGCGCTGGGCGAAGCATTCGGCAAGCGCTCGCTCGCTGACGCGCTCTCGCACGAACAAGCGCTCGCGCAGCAAGCGCAGGCGGGGATGGCCGATGCGGCGAAAGCGCTTGGGATCGACATTATCGACCTCCAGCTCGTACGCGTCGATTTCCCGCAAGCGGCGGCCGATGCCGTCTACAAGCGCATGGCGGCCGCGCAGGCGCACATCGCGAGCGAAGTGCGTTCGGAGAGCGCGACCGAGGTGGCGCAAATCAAGGCCGACGCGGAGCGACAGCGCGAAGCCGTACTGTC
>JBQCDS010000771.1:0-6521 GCA_051961035.1 Trinickia sp.
TGACCGTATTGATGCACAAGGCGATCGATGCGTGCTATCCGCAATCGCAATGGCCCACGCAGCCCTATCCGGACGGGTGCTCCCCCTGGGGGCAGTCGAAGAATCAAGGCTGCGGATGCGGATGCCAGGATTCGCAACCGAACGGCAACACCCGCAGCAACTGAAGGTCAGGCTGCATCCGGGGCTTTCGCTTTCCTGCCTCTCCGCGATGCAGCCGTACGTCAGCCAACGACAGTCTGCTTCGGCTCGCCAGCGACGATATAGCGCAGCACGTCTTCCGCCCGCCCACCTGACACGAGCTGCTCCGCCGTCTTGTACGCGAATTCCGACAGCGGCTCGTTCCGATACCAGAACAGCGCTTGCTTCACACAGCCATGGATATCCGTCGCGGCGCGGATGACGCGCAGTGCCTCGCGCAGAAAACGCTGCACGCTCTCGGAAGCGGGTGTGCGGCTCAACGTATTGCGATGCACGCCCGCTTGCTTGGCCAGCGTCTGCATGTCGATATGCAGCGCTTCCGAAAATCGCCGGGCGGAGACGATCGGCGCTGCGAACGCCGGATCCCGCAGCGAATACATGAATTGTTCGAAGCTTTCGCCTTGCACGATCTCTTCGGCGGTAACCGTCGAGTTCATCTTTCGTTACCTCGCATCTTTCGTGCGCGTTGCGCACACGGGCAGCGCATCGTCGCGCGCCGAGAACAAGTCGAGACGTGCGTTGAATGCGCTGCCGATTCACGATGCGCCGCCCCAGCGCGATACACCAGGGAGCGGCGGACTTTCGCTACTGCTTGGCCACTTGCTGCGTGTCGCTCGCCTTCATGTCACCCCAGCCGCCGCCGAGCGCGCGGATGAGATTGACCGTCGCCACCGCCTGCGCCCCGGCCAACTGGCTCGCCTGACGTTGCGCTTGCAGCACGGTGCGCTGGCTATCGAGCACGTCCAGGTAGTTGACCGCTCCCTCGCGATACTGCGATTCGGACAGATGTTCAGCGCGTGCAGCCGCGTTGACGGCATCGGTCTGCGCGCGAATCTGATCGTCGAGCAGCCGTAAGTCGGACAGGCTATCTTCCACTTCCCGGAATGCCGTCAGCACTTGCGAGCGATAGTTCGCGACCTGCTCGTCGTACCGCGCACGAGCTTGCGCGAGATCCGCCTTGCGTCGTCCGCCATCGAAGATCGGTAGCGTCAGCGCAGTACCGGCCAACGGCCCGAGCAGGAACGTGCGGCTCGACCACAGGAAGAGCTGGCTCAGCCCCACCGACTCGTAGCCGAACGCACCCGTGATATTGAGCTGCGGGAAGAACGCCGACTTCGCTAGGCCGACGCGGGCATTCGCCGCGGCCATCGCCCGCTCGGCCGCCGAAATATCAGGGCGGCGTTCGAGCAGCGCGGAAGGCAGCCCGGCCGGCACGCGTGCCAGCACGGGCTCGAGCGGCTGCTGCGGAAACGAGAACTGAGCCGGCGGCTTGCCGAGCAACACGGCAAGCGCATGCTCGGACGCCGCACGTTGGCGCTCCACGCCCGCTGCTTCCGAGCGCGCGCTCGCCAGTGCATTCGTCGCTTGCTGCAAGTCGAGTTCGCTCACTTCGCCCGCATCGTAACGATGCTTGACGAGCTTCAGGCCGTCTTCGCGCGACGCCACCGTCTTACGATAGAGGTCTCGCTCCGTATCGAGTTCGCGCAGCGAAAAATAGTTCGCCGCCACATCGGCTTGCAACGCGAGCTGCACCGAGCGAAACAGCGCTTCTTGCTGCTGCGAATCGGCGCGCGTGGCCGCGACGTTATCGCTGACTCGTCCAAACAATGGCGCTTCGTACGATGCCGTAGCCTGTGCGCGCCAGATTGTCTGCGGCGGCAGGTACGCATTTTCCGGAAGCCCCTGCGACGCGGGCGACACCCGTTCCCGCGTCGGGCCGAAGCCCGCGTCGAGTTCGGGGAACCAGGCCGAGCGGGCGGCGTTGAGCCCGGCGCGCGATTCGCGCACGCGCGCGGCTGCCGCCTTCAAGTCCTGGTTCGCCGCGAGCGCTTCGTCCTCGAGCTGATTGAGCGTCGCATCGCCGAAGACTGTCCACCATTGGCCGCGTTCCAACACTTCCGAAGGCTGCGCGCTCTTCCACGTGCCGGCCTCCGCAGCAGAGAGCGGCGCTTCCTTGAACGCGGCCGGCGTATCGACGTCGGGCCGCTTATAGGTCGGCCCTACCGAGCAGGCCGCGACGAGCGTCATCAACACGCCGCCCGCCAACGCTCGCAACATGAGGCGCGAGCTGCCGCCAATCGAATCAAACCGTTTCATCGTTTTCTTTCTCCTGGCCTCAAGCATCCGTCAACTCGGGTTCGAGGTCCGTTTCCTTTCGCGAGTCCTTGCCCGCCACATGGATCTTGCCGCCGGCCAGCGTACGCAGCACGACCTAGAACACCGGTGTGAGCATGAGACCGAACAGCGTCACGCCCAGCATCCCGAAGAACACCGCGACACCCATCGCATGACGCATTTCGGAGCCCGCGCCCGACGACAAGACGAGCGGCACGACACCCATGATGAAGGCGATCGACGTCATCAAGATCGGGCGCAGCCGCAGCCGGCTCGCTTCAATCGCCGCGGCAATCGGCGTGCGGCCGTCGTGCTCCAGTTCGCGCGCGAATTCGACGATCAGAATCGCGTTCTTCGACGCCAATCCCACCAGCACCATCAAGCCGATCTGCGTGAAGATGTTGTTGTCGCCGTGCAGCAGCCACACGCCGGTCAGCGCGGAAAGCACGCTCATCGGGACGATCAGGATCACCGCGAGCGGCAGCGTCAAACTCTCGTACAGCGCAGCCAGCACGAGGAACACGAGCAGAACGCTGATCGGGAACACCCAGATCGCCGAGTTGCCGGCCAACACCTGTTGATAGGTCAAGTCCGTCCACTCGAATTTCACGCCACGCGGCAGCGTTTCCTTCGCGATGCGCTCGATCGCCCCTTGCGCTTGATCCGACGAGTAGCCGGGCGCCGGGCCGCCGTTGATATCCGCAGCCGTGTAGCCGTTGTAGCGCACGACCATTTCAGGGCCGAATGTCGGCGATACCTTGACGAGCGACGACAGAGGAACCATCTGCCCCGAGGCGTTGCGCGTCTTCAACTGCAAGATATCGTCCGGATGCGCGCGGAACGGCGCATCGGCTTGCACGCGCACCTGGTACACGCGGCCGAAGCGGTTGAAGTCGTTCACGTACAGCGAGCCGAGATAGATCTGCATCGTGTTGAATACGTCGGTGACCGACACGCCAAGCTGCTTGGCCTTCACGCGATCGAGATCGACATTCAACTGCGGCACGTTGATCTGATAGCTCGTGAAGAGCGGGCCAAGCTCCGGCGCTTCGTGCGCGCGCTTGATGAATGCCTGCGTCGCTTCGTCGAGCTGCGCGTAACCGAGCGCGCCGCGGTCTTCCAGTTGCAGCTTGAAGCCGCCCAACGTTCCGAGGCCCAGCACCGGCGGCGGCGGGAACACCGCGACGAACGCACCCTTGATCCCGGCGAATTTCTGATTCAATGCACCGGCGATCGCGCCAGCCGACAGGGCCTTCGAGCCGCGATCCTTGAAGGGCTTGAGCGTCACGAACACGATGCCCGCGCTCGAGCTGTTCGTGAAGCCGTTCACCGACAGGCCCGGGAACGCCACGGAGTGCTCGACGCCGGGCTGCTTCAGCGCGATATCGCCCATTTCGCGGATGACTTTTTCGGTCCGATCCAGCGTGGCACCGTTCGGCAGTTGCGCGAAAGCGATCAGGTACTCCTTGTCCTGTGCAGGCACGAACCCGCCCGGCACGATGTGCGTCACGAACAACGTCAGACCCACGAGCACCGCATAGACGCCCAGCATCAACGATTTGCGTCCGAGCACGCGCGTCACGCCTTTCCCATACGATTGCGAGCCGCGCCTGAACACCTTGTTGAATTGCTTGAAGAAGCCGCCCAGCACGCGATCCATCGCGCGCGTCAGCCAATCTTTCGGCGCATCGTGGCCGCGCAGCAAGATCGCGCACAGCGCCGGCGACAGCGTCAACGAATTGAACGCGGAAATCACCGTCGAGATCGCGATCGTCATCGCGAACTGCTTATAGAACTGGCCCGTCAAGCCGCTCATGAATGCAAGCGGCACGAATACGGCGACGAGCGTGAGCGCAATGGCGATGATCGGCCCGCTCACTTCCCGCATCGCACGGTAGGTCGCCGCTCTCGCGCTCAACCCCGCCGAGATGTTGCGCTCCACGTTCTCGACGACGACGATCGCATCGTCCACCACAATCCCGATCGCCAGCACCATCCCGAACAGCGATAGCGCGTTGATCGAAAACCCGAACGCCAGCAGCAGCGAAAACGTCCCCACGATCGAGACCGGCACCGCAACCAGCGGGATGATCGATGCGCGCCACGTTTGCAAGAACACGATCACGACGATGACGACGAGCGAAATCGCTTCGAGCAGCGTATGGATGACGGCTTCGATGCTCGAACGCACGAACTGCGTCGGGTCGTACACGATCTCGTAATCGACGCCGGCCGGGAAGTCCTTCTTCAGCTCGGCCATGTCCTTGCGCACTTGATCCGAGATCGCAAGCGAATTCGCGCCGGGCTGTTGGTTGATACCGAGCGCGACGGCCTGCTTGTTGTCCAGCAGCGAACGCAAGCCGTACTCCGATGCGGCCAACTGCACGCGCGCGACGTCACGCAGATACGTTACCGCGCCGTCGGGTGCGCTCTTGATCACGATGGAGCCGAACTGCTCCGTGGTCTGCAAGCGGCCGCGCGCGTTCACCGACAATTGCAGCGGCACGCCGGGCGCCGTGGGCGCGCCGCCGATCACACCTGCCGCCACCTGAACGTTCTGCTCGCGAATGGCATTCACGACATCGCTTGCGGTGAGGTTGCGTTCGGCGAGCTTGTTCGGGTCGAGCCAAATCCGCATGGCGTAGTCGCCCGCGCCCCACAACTGCACTTGCCCGACACCCGCGATCCGCTCGAGTCGATCCTTGACGTTGAGCAGCGCATAGTTGCGCAGATACGTCATGTCGTAGCGGTGATCGGGCGAAATCAAGTGCACGACCATCGTCAGCGTGGGCGAGCTCTTGATCGTCGTCACGCCGAGCCGCTGCACGTCGTCGGGCAGACGCGGCAACGCTTGCGACACGCGATTTTGCACGAGCTGCTGCGCCTTGTCGGGATCGGTACCCAGCTTGAACGTGACCGTCAGCGTCAGATTGCCGTCGCTGTTGGCCTGCGCTTGCATGTACAGCATGTTCTCGACGCCGTTGATCTGCTCTTCGAGCGGCGAGGCCACTGTCTCGGCGATCACCTTCGGGTTCGCGCCCGGATACTGCGCGTGAACGATGACCGACGGCGGCACGACCTCGGGGTACTCGGAGATCGGCAGCTGGAACAGCGAAATCACGCCCGCCAGCAGAATCAAGACCGACAGCACCCCTGCGAAGATGGGACGGTCGATAAAAAATTTGGATATGTTCATGTCGCTTTCTGAGTAATTAAGCGCCTCAAACGATCGAAGCGGGTGCTCAGGAATTCGTCGATGGCTTCGCGCTCGTCTGACCGGCATCCGCGCTTGCGCTGCCGTCGCCGCCGCCCGAAGGATCGTCGGTCATCGGCACCATGTGCGCCTGCACCGTCTGCCCTGGGCGCACACGCTGGATGCCGTTGACGACGATCCGATCGGTGGCGCTCAGGCCTGCGGTGATGACGCGCAAATTGCCGTGCTCGGAACCGAGCTTCACTTCGCGGTAGGCCACGCGGCCCTGGGCGTCCACAGCGAGCACGTACTTCTTGTCTTGGTCGGTGCCGATCGCCGCTTCGTCGATCAAAAGCGCCTGGTGCGGCTGGCCGCCGCCCACTTTGACTCGGGCGTACAAGCCGGGCACGAGCGTGCCGTCCGCATTGTCGAAGCGAGCCCGCACGCGGATCGTGCCCGAGGAAGTATCGAGCCGGTTGTCGACAGACGCGATCGTGCCCTTGCGCGAGTAGCCCGTTTCGTCCGCAAGCCCGAGATCCACGGGCACGTTCGCACCGTTGCGCGCGCGTCCGATGTACTTGAGGTAGGTTTGCTCATCGACGTCGAACGAGGCGTAGATCGGCGAGACGGAGACGAGCGTTGTCAACGGCGCCGCATTCGCACCGGCGGAGACGACGTTGCCCACGGTGATCTCGGCACGGGACACGCGGCCTGCCACGGGTGCCGTGATCGTCGTATAGCCGAGATTGATCTGCGCCGTCTCGAGCGCGGCTTGCGCCGCTTTGACATCGGCTGACGCTTGCAGCGCGGCGTTTTGCTTCTCGTCGTAGTCGCGCTTCGCGATGGCGTTGTCGCTCATCAAGCGCTGCGCGCGCTGCCAGTCCGTCTGCGCGTAGCTCTCGCGCGCCTTGGCGGCGGCAAGCTGCGCCTTGGCGCGGTCGACCTCGGCCGCGTACGGGCGCGGATCGATGACGAACAGCGTCTGCCCCTTCTTCACGAGCGCGCCGTCCTTGAA
>JBQCDS010000772.1:0-2060 GCA_051961035.1 Trinickia sp.
CGCACCGCGTCGCGCTCGTCGAGGCGGCGACCTCCGGCAATCCGCGCTTTTTCCTCGGGACAGACAGCGCACCGCATTCGAAGGGCGCGAAGGAGCACGCTTGCGGTTGCGCAGGGTGCTATACGGCGCTGCACGCGCTGGAACTCTATGCGGAAGCATTCGACAGCGTCGGCGCGCTCGATAAGCTCGAGGGGTTCGCGAGCTTCTTCGGCCCCGATTTCTACCGCCTGCCGCGCAGCGGCGAGCGCGTGACGCTCGTGCGTGAAAATTGGGCGCTGCCGGCCGAAATCGTCGCGGGCGATATGTCGGTCGTCCCGCTGCGCGCGGGCGAGACGATCGGCTGGCGCCTCGCGTGAACGTGCACGCTTGCGCGGTGCGATGACCGCCTGCGAAACTGCCGGAGCGCCGCCCATCGCAGGGCTCGATCGCATCGATTGGCGCGCGCCTTGGCTCGCGGCGTATGCGGAACGTGGCGCGCGCTGGCAACGCGGCGCATGCGACGATCCGGCGGGTTTTGTCCGCATGTTGGCGAACGAGGCGCTCGAGGCGGGCCAAACGACGGGCAACGGGCGACCGCTTTCGTTCATCGAGCAGGCCGCACTGCCGGACGGCACGGCTTACGAGGCGCATATCGCCCGGACGGGCTGCGTGCCGACGCGCCGCAACCTGCACGACTTTTTCAATGCGTTGGTTTGGTTCGCTTATCCGCGCGTGAAGGCGACGCTCAACGCACGTCAGGCAAGGGCGATCGAGCGCGACGGTGTGGGCGGCGCACGCGGGCCCGAACGCGATTTCCTCACGTTGTTCGACGAAAACGCCGTGCTGTTCGTCCATGCCGACTCGAGCTTGAGCGCGGCTTTGGCGGCGTTCGACTGGAAGAGGCTGTTCGTCGATGAGCGCGCGGCATGGGGCACGCGGTGCGAAGCGCGCGTGTTCGGTCACGCGCTGCTCGAAAAGCTGATCGCGCCGTATAAGGCATGTACCGGACACGCGTGGATCGTCGCCGCGCCGCCGGAGTACTTCGGGTGGCGGCGGGATCGGCAAAACGCTTGGCTCGATCGCGCCGTGGCCGGTTCTCTCGCGCAAGGTACGCTCGAGAACCGGCGCTACTCGCCGCTGCCGGTGCTGGGTGTGCCGGGCTTTTGGCCGGCCAATTCCGATCCGGCCTTCTACGATGACGCACACGTCTTTCGCGCCGGGCGACGTGCTCGCGGTGTGCTCGCCACGCCTTGAGCGGGGCATGGCGCGGCGCTCAGCGCCGCAGATAGCCGCCGTGCTCCTCGCGGATGGCGTTATCCGAGCCGTTGATGGTGTCCATGACGTTGTTCATCGCCTCGTAGGCCAGATCTTCCGGCGTGCCATCCTCGTCGGCGCGCATCAGTCGTTCGAATTCCCTCAGCACTGCTGGCCGGTTCGCGCTCAACTGCATGTTGCCGGTGATAAGCCGCCTTGCCGCCGCTACCGTCGCGGGATCTTTGCGAGCGGCTAGCGCAGCGGCCCGAGTGGCCGCATGCCGTTCCCGCTCCGCCTGCTCCGCCTCGTGCGCCTCGATCTGAGCCTTTGCCTCCTTTTTCTCTCTCATGAAGGCGGCTACGTCGAAGCTGCCGCTCGAGGCGGACGAGTCGACGGAGAGCCCGTATCGGCTCGGGTTCGGCGTGTGAGCGGGCAGGGGACGGGAAAAGGTTGCGCCGCTCGACCTCGTTGCCACGTTCGTACTCGCGCGATCGAGGCTCGGACGTTCGGCCGATTTGCTGCTCCGTCTAAAGCAGCTACACAGCAAATTGGGCATGGCGATGCCTCCGGGGCCAGGATCGGGAGGGTATTGCGGTTGCGCACGCGGTTTGCCTCAGTCTATCGGGTGCGCCGATTCATCGAAGGCAAGCAAATTCACACTGAGGGATTTCGTGCCACATCCGGCGGGCGCGATCAAACGCGGCGCGATGGTACACTGCGCCCTTGCGAAGCAGGCCAGGCAGTCGCGGCTTTCCCGGTTCGCGCCGGGAAGGGCGAGGAAAGTCCGGACTCCACAGGGCAGGGTGATGGCTAACGGCCATCCGTGG
>JBQCDS010000773.1:0-2640 GCA_051961035.1 Trinickia sp.
AACGCCACCTCCACGTCGCAGTCGATAGCCGTCACCGAAGCCGACGACGCGAACAAGCCGCACGACGCACTACGCGGGGACATGCCGAACGGCTTCAATCCGTCGGCGATCTCCCACCTCGATGCCGCGACGCAACGACACATCGCGCGCCGCCTGCGGGTGCTCAGTCCGTCGTATCGGTTGTTCTACGCCGAGCCGGTAAAAATCGTACGCGGAGAGAAGGTCTATCTGTACGACGATCGAGGCAACGACTATCTCGACGCCTACAACAACGTCGTCTGCGTCGGCCATGGTAACCCGCGCGTCGTCGACGCGATCACACGCCAGCTCTCCACGCACTGCACGCACACCCGTTACATGCAGGAGCCGATCCTCGACTACGCCGAGGCCCTTCGCGCGACGTTCAACACGTCGATTCGCGAAGGCCAAATGATGTTCACCTGCACCGGCTCCGAGGCCAACGACCTGGCCAAGCGCAACGCGATGCACCATACCGGCAAGACGGGCGTGATCGTGACCAGCGAGGCGTACCACGGCAACTCGCATTTGACGTCGAGCTTTTCGCCGTCGCTCGGCCGCAAGGCGCCGCTCGGGCCCTACGTGCGAACGGTGTCGGCCCCGGACGCCTATCGTATTGCGCCCTCCGAAGTCGGCCGCCGCATGGCCGAACAGGTCGCGCTGCAAATCGAGGACATTCGTCGTCACGGCGGGGGCCTGGCGGCGTTCATCGCCGATTCATTCTTCTCTTCCGACGGCGTGTTCGCTCACCCCACCGATGTGCTGGCCCCCGTGGCCGAGGTGGTGCGCCGGGCCGGCGGCTTGTTCATCGCGGACGAGGTGCAATCGGGCTTCGGGCGCGGCGGTACGCACATGTGGGGGCACGAGCGGCACGCCGTCGTGCCCGACATCGTCACGCTGGGCAAACCGATGGGCAACGGTTATCCGGTGGCCGGCCTCATCGTGCGCCCCGACATCGTCGCCGGCTTCGGCCAAGACATGCGCTACTTCAACACGTTCGGCGGCAACTCGGTGGCGATCGCCGCCGCGCAGGCCACGCTCGACGTGCTGCGCGACGAGCACGTGCTTGACAACGTGCAACGAGTGGGCGCGATCATGCTCGAGGGATTGAACGGCCTCGCGCGCAAGTACGACTGCATCGGCGACGTGCGCGGCACGGGTCTGTATTTCGGCGTCGAAATCGTACGAGACCGCGCGAAGAAGGACACCGACATCGCGACCGCGCTCAAGCTCGTCAATGGCTTGCGCCAGCGGCGCGTGCTGATTTCGGCAACGGGCCCGGACGCGAGCGTGCTGAAGATTCGGCCGCCGCTCGTCTTTGGGGCGACCGATGCCGACCGGTTGCTGACGGAACTGGATGCCGTGCTTGCCGCACTGTGAGTCACCGGCAATCTCGACACTGCGTCGGGTGTGCGACAGGGCTCACGCAGGTATTAACCCATGTTTAACGCTCACTTGTTGAGCGGTTAATCATTCATAGGTGCTTGCGACGCATAATTGCAAGCACGCAACGACCAACATCGACGCAAACCCAGGAGCAACAGTGACCGTCGCATTCGTATTGCACCGCGCCGATGGCGCACCGCTTTCCACCACGTTCCGCCGGGCGGCGTTCGGATATGACGATCCGTTCGCGCGACATCGGGAGATCGCTTGGGAAGGCCCGGACTCGATCGCCGCGGGTCGCATCAGCTTCATCGGCGAACTCCACGTAGCGAGCTTTCCCCACATCGAAACCATCGTGGTCGCAGAAGGGTCTGTCACGCTGCAAGCGCAGGGCACAGCGCCGTTAGTGCTGGGCCGCGGTGAGGGCGCGGTGATCGGCCGCGGCACCGCGCTTAGCGTGACGGCCGAGTCCCGCGCGGTTTTCGCGTTCTGCGCCGCCGCCGGCGAGGATACTGCGCTGAGCGGCATCGTCCCCTTGCGCGCCGACGCCGACTTCAAGCCATCGTCCACCCTGCCCGCGGAAGTGCTGCTCGGCCCGGCTCCCGAATGCCGCAGCCACAATGTCTTCACCGATGAAGGCGCGCAGTACCAGGCCGGCACGTGGGACTCGACGCCCTACCATCGCATCGTTCGCCCGCATCGCTTGAACGAGTTCATGCATTTGCTCGCCGGCAGCGTGCGGTTCGCCGCACCCGACGGCAGCGTGCTGTCGCTCGAAGCCGGCGATACGCTATTCGTGCCCAAGGGCGCCCCGATCGGCTGGGAAAGCAGCGAGCGAGTGGCCAAGTTCTACGTTACGCAAACCGTCCGAGTTCCCATCGCACGAGATTGATCATGTCCCCTCCGCTGCACCACATTCGAACTTCGCCCACACTGCCTGCCACCGCCGACGTAGTCGTCATCGGGGGCGGCATCATCGGGGTTTTCGCCGCGTACTACATGGCCCAGCGCGGCGTGTCGGTCGCGCTGGTCGAGAAAGGCAGGATCGGCGCCGAGCAATCGAGCCGCAATTGGGGCTGGTGCCGCCAGCAAAACCGCGACGCGCGTGAATTGCCGATGGCCAGCAAGAGCATCGATCTGTGGGAACGATTCGGCATCGACTCCGGCGAAGACACGGGCTTTCATCGCTGCGGGCTGCTGTATCTGAGCAATGACGACGCCGAGCTGTCTCGTTGG
>JBQCDS010000774.1:0-2187 GCA_051961035.1 Trinickia sp.
CACGACGCTGGAGCGGTCTCGCCGATGAATTCGGCGGCCGCGCCGCATGTGAGTATTAAGTTCATGCACCAGCGCTAAACCCATTTCCCCCACTTCGCCGCGCGCTTCCCCGACAACCAGGGGCGCGAAGCGAGCGCACCGCAGCGTCACATCGGACGCCCGATGCAGCGCCTCGAAGACCCGGCGATCCTGACGGGCCGTGGCCGCTATGGCGACGACATCGCTGTCAAGCCGGGCACGCTGCACGCCGCGATTGTGCGTTCGCCGCACGCGCACGCGGACATCCTGTCGATCGATACGCAAGCCGCATCGAAACTCCCGGGCGTGCGCGCCGTGCTCACGCGCGACGATTTGCGTCCGTGGTCGCGACCGTTCGTCGTCGGCGTGAAATCGCCGATGGAGCAGTGGGCGCTCGCGATGGACCGCGTGCGCTATGTGGGCGAGCCGGTCGCGGTCGTGATGGCCGAATCGCGTGCGCTCGCGGAGGACGCGCTCGATCTCATCAAGGTCGACTACGCGGTGCTCGATCCCGTGACGTCGATCGAACAAGCCGCGAAAGAGGGCGCGCCGGTGCTGCACGAACGCGTCGGCAGCAATGTCGTCAGCGACCGGCATTTCCGCTACGGCGAGCCGGAAGCGGCCTTCGAGCGCGCGCCGCATCGCGTGAAGCTGGTCGCACATTATCCGCGCAACACCTGCGCGCCTATCGAGTGCGGCGTGGTCATCGCCGAGTATCTTTCGGGCGACGAAGGCTACGACGTCACGTCCAATTTCATGGGACCGTTCTCGCTGCACGCCGTCATGGCAATGGCGCTGAACGTGCCCGCCAATCGCCTGCGTCATAAGGCCCCGCGCGATTCCGGCGGCAGTTTCGGCGTGAAGCAGGCCGTGTTTCCGTATGTGGTGCTGATGTGCCTAGCATCGCGCAAGGCAGGTGCGCCGGTGAAGTGGGTCGAGGACCGGCTCGAGCATCTGAGCGCGGCGACATCGGCAACGGCGCGCGTCTCGTCGATCGAAGCGGCCGTGGAGCCGGATGGGCGCATCGTCGCGCTCTCCTACGATCAGTTGGAAGACGTCGGCGGCTACGTGCGCGCGCCCGAGCCCGCGACGTTCTATCGGATGCACGGCTGTCTGACGGGCGCCTACGACATCCCGAATCTGCTCGTGCGCAACCGGGTCGTGCTGACGAATAAGACGCCAACCGGCCTTGTGCGCGGATTCGGCGGACCGCAGGTGTATTTCGCGCTGGAGCGGCTCATGCAGCGCATCGCCATCGAGCTGAAGCTCGATGTGCTTGACGTGTATCGCCGCAACTTCGTTCCTTCCCATGCGTTCCCGTATCGGGCGACAGCGGGCGCGCTGCTCGATTCAGGCAACTACCATGAGGCGCTGCGCCGTTCGATCGAAGATGGCGGATACCGTGAACTCGTCCTTCGTCGCGACGCGGCGCGCGACGAAGGACGACTGTACGGCATAGGCTTCGCGGCGATCGTGGAGCCGTCGGTGTCGAACATGGGCTACATCACGACCGTGATGCCCGCCGACGCGCGCAAGAAGGCAGGGCCCAAGAACGGTGCGATCGCGAGCGCGACCGTCAGCGTCGATCTGCTCGGCGGCGTGGTGGTGACGATCGCATCGACGCCCGCGGGCCAGGGCCATATGACAGTGTGCGCGCAAGTCGTCGCCGACGCGCTCGGGCTCGATCCCAAGGACATCGTCGTCAACGTCGAGTTCGATACCCACAAGGATGCCTGGTCCGTCGCCGCGGGCAATTACTCGAGCCGCTTCGCGGGCGCAGTGGCGGGCACCGTGCATCTCGCCGCGACGCGCGTGCGCGACAAGCTCGCGCGCGTGCTCGCCAAGCAGTTCAACTGCGCGCCCGGCGACGTGCGCTTCGAAGGCGCGCGCGTCTTTCCGCACGATGCCGAAGACCGCGGGCTGCCGTTCGCGCGCGCCGCGAGCAATGCGCCGCACTGGGCGCCCGCGCTCTTGCCCGAAGGCGAAGAGCCGGGGCTGCGCGAAACCGTGTTCTGGTCGCCGCCGCACATGGATGCGCCGGACGAACAGGACCGCATCAATACATCAGCGGCCTATGGTTTTGCGTTCGACATGTGCGGCGTCGAAGTGGATCGCGCGACCGGACGCGTGCGCATCGACCGATATGTGACCGTGCACGACGCCGGCACG
>JBQCDS010000775.1:0-2575 GCA_051961035.1 Trinickia sp.
GCCAGTGCGTCACGCTGCGCAGCGGCTACGTTCGGTTCTACGAAGCGAACGCTAGCGCATGACGCTTGCGCTCCCGCGATTGGCGAGCATAGACGAGCGCCGCCCCACGTGCTGGGTGGCGCGACGAGCGAGTGCGCGTTCGTACGAACCATGCGATGCCTCAGCCCCCGGCTAAATAGAAGAACCGGAACAAGAAGATCGCGGCGATGATCCACACGATCGGCTTGACTTGGCGCGCGCGTCCGGTAAAGAGCTTTAAGCCCGCATAGGTGATGAAGCCGAACGCGACGCCGTTGGCGATCGAGTAGGTGAAAGGCATCAACAGGGCGGTCAATACCGCTGGCACCGCTTCCGTTGCATCGTCCCAAGGCAGGTCGGCCAACTCGCGCAACATCAAGCACGATACGTAGAGCAGCGCGGGCGCGGTGGCATAGGCGGGTACCACGCCGGCCAACGGCGCGATAAACAAGCTCGCGAGGAACAGCACGGCGACGGTGATGGCCGTGACGCCCGTGCGGCCGCCGGCCTGCACGCCGGACGCGCTTTCGATATAGGCCGTCGTCGACGACGTGCCGAGCAGCGAGCCCGCGACGATGGCGGTGCTATCGGCCAATAGCGCCTTGTTCAAGCGGTGCATCTTCCCTTCCACCAGCAGCCCCGCACGATTGGCCACGCCCATCAGCGTGCCGGTGGCATCGAACAGTTCGACGAGGAAGAACACGAGTACGACATTGAGGATCCCCGTTGAAAGCGCCGCGCGGATATCGAGGTGAAACAGCGTGGGAACGATGGAAGGCGGTGCGGAGACGACGCCGTGAAACTGATTTCCGCCGAAGAAAAACGATAGGACCGTGACGCCGAGAATGCCGATCAGTATCGCGCCGCGCACGCGCAGGAAGTCGAGCGTGACGATGGCGAAAAAGCCGATCGTCGCGAGTGCCACGTCAGGCTTGCGCAGATCGCCGAGCGTCACGAGTGTGGCGGGGTTCCCCACGACGACGCCGGCCGTCTTCAACGAAATGATCGCGAGAAACAGACCAATGCCGGCTGTAATGGCCGCGCGGATCGAGCGCGGTATCCCATTGACGATCATCTCGCGCACGCCGATGAGCGTGACGAGCAAGAACAAGCACCCCGAGATGAAGACGGCGCCGAGCGCGACCTCCCAGCGCAATCCCATTCCCTTGACGACGGTGTACGCGAAGTACGCATTGAGCCCCATCCCGGGCGCGCAGGCGATGGGATAGTTGGCGTAGACGCCCATGATCAGCGTCGCGATGGCCGCCACCAAGCAGGTGGCAACGAACACGGCTGTTTTCGGCATTCCCGCATCGCCGAGAATCGCGGGGTTGACGAAGATGATGTAAGCCATCGTCAGGAACGTCGTTACGCCCGCGAGTATCTCCGTGCGCAGATTGGTGCCGGCTTCCTCGAAGCCGAAATACCGGATGAGCGGGTGCAAGAACGGACGCGGTTTGACTCGTTCTTCCATGAATTAGGCCTCCTATCGATTGCGGTCGCGGCCCGCTCTCGCATGGGCCGATGCTCAGACAGCCGCACAGTGTAATAGCCGCCCCGCACGGATGCCAGCGCACGCTCGCACGACGCGTGCCGCGAGAAAGAGCGAGAACCGGCGAGAAGGGCGGGCGCTCAGCGGCGACTGAGCAAGGTGCCGAGCACGTCGATGGGAAGCGGGAATACGATGGTGGAATTTTTGTCGGCGGCGATCGTCGTCAGCGTTTGCAGGTACCGCAGTTGCATCGCCTGCGGCTCGAGCGCGAGCGTTTGCGCGGCCTGCAGCAGCTTTTGCGAGGCTTGCAGTTCACCGTCGGCATGGATGATCTTCGCGCGCCGTTCGCGCTCCGCTTCGGCTTGCCGGGCGATGGCGCGAATCATCGATTCGTTGATGTCGACATGTTTGATCTCGACGTTCGACACCTTGATGCCCCACGCATCCGTTTGCGAATCGAGTGTCTTTTGAATGTCGGCGTTCAATTGTTCGCGCTCGGCCAGCAGGGCGTCGAGTTCATGTTTGCCGAGGACGGCGCGCAGCGTGGTTTGCGAGAGCTGGCTCGTCGCCTCCAAATATCGGGCGACTTGAATGACGGCTTTTTCCGGATCGACGACGCGAAAGTAAACCACGGCATTGACTTTGACGGAGACGTTATCGCGCGTGATGACGTCTTGCGGCGGCACGTCGAAGACGATCGTGCGCAGGTCGATGCGAACCACTTGCTGCACGACCGGAATGATCAGCACCAAACCCGGCCCTTTCACCTTCCAAAAGCGACCGAGCAGGAAGACGACGCCGCGTTCATATTCTCGAAAGATGCGGATCGACGAAGCGATGACGATGATGACGATCACGAACAGGATCGTGCCGAAGCCGTACGTGAAACCGATCATGGCGCCACTCCTGACTGGTTGGGTTCTTCCGCCGGTACGACGTCGAGCGTCAGCCCACGTCGCCCCGTCACACGCACGCGCGCACCGGCTGCAAGCGCCGTCGCCGCGCACACGCGCCAGCGCTCGCCGTGCACGCGGGCCCAGCCGATGTTCGCGCCTTGAGCTTCGT
>JBQCDS010000776.1:0-4453 GCA_051961035.1 Trinickia sp.
TTCCATCACATCGCGGCCGAACGCATGCGCTTGGTTCTGCCCGCAACGCATCCCTTGGCCCGCAAGCGTCAAATCAAACTCGATGCGCTTGCGAACGCACCGTTCGTGCTCCTGCCTCGAGATGCCAGCCCCACGCTACACGACGTGATCGTCGGCGCATGCCGCAACGCCGGCTTCGAGCCGGTGCTGGGCCAGCAGGCGCCGCAATTGTCGTCCGTCGTCAACTTCGTGGCCGCCGAGTTCGGCGTCTCCCTCGTTCCCGCATCGGTGTGTCGAATTCAGGTGGAAGGCGTGGTGTATGTGGACGTTGCCGGGGGCGCGAACATCACCATCCGTCTTGCGTTGGCTTCGCAGGAGCCGTTCAGGACATCGAAAGTAGCGAATTTCCTTCACATCGCGCGAGAATTGACCACGCCTTCGATAGAGTGATGGCAGGGTTCGGGCAGTGTCGAGGCTTGGCGTCGTGTGCTAATTTGTGGTTTTGCGAAGCTTAGCCCGCAAGGTTGCGACGACGTTCGCGCGTTCGATAGCAAAGACCCCCCCCAACATGTCGATGACGCTCCCGGTGTTTCTCGCCGTGCTCTGCGCCGCGCTGCTGCATGCCGGCTGGAACGCCGTGGTTAAGATGCGGCTCGATCCTTTTCTCGCGATGACGCTGCTGTGCGGCTCGTGCGGCTTGATCGCCGCGCCGTCGCTCTGCTTGACGGGCCTGCCGTCGGCCGCCGCGTGGCCTTGGGTCGCCGCGTCGGTGACACTTCACTTCGGTTACTACGTGTGTCTGAGCGAAGCCTATCGTCGTGCGGACATGGGGCAGGTCTATCCGATTGCACGCGGCTCGGCGCCTTTGATAGCCACGCTGGTCTCGCTCACGCTGCTGCACGAGACGATGAGCGCGGGCAGCCTCGCAGGCATCGCGCTGCTCGGCAGCGGTGTCCTGCTGCTGTCGTTGCGCGGTCACACGCATCATGGCGCGCGGCCGGCACAAGCGTTGGGTCTTGCGCTGCTCACCGGCGCAACGATCGCCGGTTACATGGTTGTCGATGGCATCGGCGCGCGCACGGCGGGCAATGCCAGCGCGTATGCGGCTACGCTGTTCTTTTTCGATGCGTTTCCCATGGTCGCGTTTTGCGTTTACCGCTACGGGCGGGACGGCATGGCGCCGATGCGGCGCTTCCTGTTACCGGGCTTCGCAGGCGGAGCGATGTCGCTGGCTGCCTACTGGATCGTCATCTGGGCGATGACGGTCGCTCCCATCCCGCTCGTTGCGGCGGTGCGCGAGACGAGTGTCGTCTTCGCGGGGTTTATCGCCGTGTTCGTCCTCAAGGAGCCGTTCAGCCGCGTGCGCGCAGTGGCCGCCACGTTGACGGTGGCGGGGCTGGCGTTGCTGCGCCTCTTCTGACTGCCCGTGACGCCGGCGGGCGACCGCGCGGCGCGGTAGGCCGCCCGCGGCACCGCGCGTTGCGGCGGCCCGAGACATCGGCCCGCTTGCGTATCCGCTGCTCTCGCCGCTCCCATCTAACGGGCGGCGACATTCGCCATCAGATCTGCCCGAGCCAGAGTTTGACTTCGTTTTCGCGCCGGTTCACGAGCCCTTGAACGACGGCGCCGTGTACCCGGTCCCACTTACGCAGATCGTCCGGCACCGCGTCCAAGTTATTGTTGTTGATGTCCTTGAGTGCCGAGCTGCTCCGAAATCCGCCGATGCCGATGTTGTAGCAAAACGCGACGAGCGCATCGAACTGATTCTGCTTGAGATCCGTGGCAATGGCATCGTTGAGCGCGCTTTCGAACTTGACCAGATCGCATGCCAGCAGCGCCTGAACCTGATCCCGCGTAATGCCGCTCGTGTACGGTACCGGCGCGCCGTTGATATTCAACGCGCCCGCATCTTTTTCAGCAGCGGTGAGCGCATGTCCGACTCCGATGGTCAGCACCCCGGCCACGTCGATGTACGCGCTCGTTTTAAACCCTTCCCACTCGGTTAGCAAGCTGCATCCATGACCGCTCATTTGCATCGGCATGATAGGTCTCCTGTCAAATCGTCCAACTCATCGTTTCATCGTTGAATGCGCGACCTACGCCGTGCGGGACTACCCCGTTGTGTTGACGGCTGCCGCGGTGGGCGGCTCGAGAGTCGTCATGCCTTCGAGAGCGGCCGCACCGCTCGATGCAAAGGTTGGATGAGCGGGCGGGGAAGGCTCGCCCGGCAAGGTGTGCGCGAGAAACCGTGTGTATCCCTCGGCTGCGATTTCCCGAAACTTCATTTCGAGCACGGTCGCATCGAATACAACACCCTCCATCGTGCTGAGCTGCTTGACGGCGCTTTGCATCAATGCCTGCGGTGCCCTGACTTTGAGGCCCGCCGCTTGCGGTTCGTCGAGCGCGCGCACGACCTCCCGAATCGACAGGGCATTGCCCAAACCGATCTGCGCGAGCTTGTCGCTCGCCTCGGCGCCCAGGTGCCGACGCGCGACCGCTTGCGATCCGAGAAAGAGCAAGAAGCGGAACGGCAGCCCAGTGCGCACGCACAACACGACCGGGTCGATAGCGGCGAGTTGTTCGATCGAATAGATGCCTTCGGCCGCGATCATCGCCGCGATCGGGAGTGTGACGCCCGAGAGGGCGAGCAGCTTATCGCCGTCCTCGTCTTCGTCGCTGGCGAAGGCGTGCGGAAAGGCAAAACGCCGTATCACTTTCAGGAAATCATTCAACGGAAACATGGCCAGCCCGAACGCGAGCGCCGTTTGCGTCACCTTCGGATCCGCGGAACGCGCGACAGCCAGCCCCAATGGAATGGCGATGAGCAGCCTGAGCGCGTACCAGAACGAATCGGACACCGTCATGCAGCGTTGCCGGATGCAGCGGATAGCGTCGCCCACCGCGAATACGAACGCACCGGCGATGGCGCTGATCGCGACGGGCGCTTCGCTGGCGAACAATGCGCTCGAGCAGACGGAACCGGTGAACATGCATGCGCGCATCCGCGCGACGAGGCAAGCAGCGACGAACGAAATGGCGATCAGCAGCGCGAACGGCGTAAGGAACGCGCCCAGCCCGTATTGCGCGCGATAGATCGATTGGAACACGTCATTGCAAACGAGCGGATTGGCTTCGGCGGCGCACTGCCATGAATCGGAACGATCGTCGTTCTCCGCGGCGGCCGCCCGCGAAATCAGCCCGCGCGCGACGAGCTCGGCGATCAGCCGGCGCGCCCAGAACCGCTCGAGATACGCACGCAGCGCGCCGTCTTTCAGGCTGTTGCAAAACTCGTCGTAGCGGACGAACCAGGTATGGATCAAGAACCAGATGAGCGGGCCCGCGCATACGGTCGTCGCCAGCGCGGCGAGCGTGACGGCTACGTCGAAATCGAACGGGGAAAGCGCTTGATTGCGTTGAACGAAGAAGACGTAGATCAGTTCGTCGCCAACCAAATTGACGACCGCAACGACGAGCCACAGGATGACCGCTCGCGGCCATGCTCGCATGACAATCGGCACGCGCGTACCGCGATCGGAATACGGGGCGTAGTATCGCCGGAGCATGATCTGTTTTCTATATCGAGACTTTGAACTCGAGAACCGAGGCGGGAAGTGTCTCCCGGCCGGGCCGCTCAGGCGATAGTGGAGGTCCGCAAGCGGTTGAATAATAGGAGATCTTCGGGGCGATATTGAACGGGACTGACAAAAATATCAGTCCGGCAATTCGTTATCTAGATAACTACTCTCCTGGTGCACATGCGTCGAGTCGCTCGTTTCTTTTCCGGCGATGGCGTGACGAATCTATAGTTTCAGTCATGCCGAATTTCAGGCGGCCCCGCCGATGTGTACCGACTAGAGGCGTACGACGCAGCTCTACCGAAACACGCGGCGCATGCTTTTTGCCGGCAATCGAGTGAACCCGCTCATCCACCGAACGCATCATGGCCGATTGCAATTTTGCCGAGTACGACTTTCTTGCTAACGCGCAGGCTCGGTTCGCTGCACTGGCAAATTACGAAGCGACGGTGCGGTCGAGTTCGTCGCGGGGCGATTCGGTCGAAGCGCGCTATCGCTACTTGAAGCCCGGATTCATTCGGATGGACTTCATCCGGCCTCATCCCGGAGCGGTTCTGGTGTACAGCCCAGAGACGGACAAGGTCACGCTGTGGCCTTTCGGTCTTCATCGCTTTGCGCAGCTCGACTTCGCGCCGGACAATCCGTTGATTCAAGGGCCCAATGCTCACCGTATCGATCGCTCCGACATCGGTACCCTGCTCAGCAACGTGCACGAGCTTCAACGTCACGGCCACACGCAAGCCGTGGCCGAGGAGGGGGGCGGCGCAGGCCGTGCCGCGCAACTGACCGTAACGGGGGAACACGGATTCGTGGTGGCAGGCGTGGGCCAATATCGGCTCTGGCTCGATCTGACGATTGGATTGCCGGTGAAGGTCGTGAGTGCCGACTCGCACGGGCAG
>JBQCDS010000777.1:0-7039 GCA_051961035.1 Trinickia sp.
CCAGGCCTATGCGCTCGGTTTGGGCGTCCATGCGTTCCTCGCCGAGCAAATGGCCTCGATGGCCAGGACGCCCACGCTCTCGGACCTGCAACGCCGCATCTTGAACTTCACCGCCAGCGGGCTGAGCGACCGTGAAATCGCAGCGCAGTTGAATATGTCGCGCAGCAATGTCGACTATCACATGCGGCAAATCCGTAAGAAGTATGGCGTGCTCAACCGCGTCCAGCTCGCGTATCTCGCGGGCAGGCTGTTCGTCGTCTGATGCCTATGTCCGCCCCTTTGGCGAGCGTGCCGCCGAAAGCGAGCACACCGCGCGCCGCCTCGTCCCCGCCGTCACCGACACCCGGCAACGCTCAGCCTCTCGGCCATGCACCGGCCCTGCCGCGCATCAGCGCGCTGGCCGCGCATGCGCTGAACCGCGCATACGCGTGGCCGACGCCGTTCGCGTTCGCCCTCGCGCTCGGCGGCTACGAGTTGCGGTGGCAAGCCGACGCGCAGGTGAAAGCGCCCGGACATGTCTACACGTTTCGCTTCGGGCCCGCCGAGGGCCACTTCGTGCTCGATTCGATCGGCGAGCATGCGTTGATCGGCGATGCGGCGACCCAAAGCGTGCCGGCGCAGATCCGCTGCGCGCTGATCGCCGATGCGCTGGCTCCGCTCATGGATGCGCTCGAAGCGAGAACGCGGCAACGCATCGAGCTTGGCGCCGTGCAAGGCAGCACGCCCACGCGGGACGAGCTTGCGCGCGAGCACGACGCCTTACGCTTTTGCGTGACGAAGCCGGGTACCGAATGGCACTGCTTCGGCGCGCTGCGGTTCGTCGAAGAGCGATTCTTAGGCCTGGCCTGTCCCGCCGAGCCGCCGAATCCGACGCTGCAAGACAAGGATTTCGACGCGCTGCCGATCGCACTGCGCTTCGCGCTCGGCTCGACGATGCTGAGCGTCGGCGAGCTACGCTCGATCGCGCGCGGCGACATCATCGGCATCGAACGCTGGCAGTCGTTCGGTCAAGCACTGCGCTGCGTCGCCACAACCAGCGACGGCCATGTGACCGTCTTGGGCAAGGCGCTGGGATCGCGCATCGTCATCGACCAAATCGAGGAGAATTCCGTGCCGCCATCCACACGGCCCGACGCGCCCGCCGCGACGGCGCTCGCCTCTGCCATACCGGGCGCGGACACGACGCGCTCGACGAGCCCCGACGCCACGGCGCCAAGCGAAGCCTCGTTGACCCGTGTCGACGCGCTCGAAGTGCGCGTGACGTTCGAACTCGACGACCGAACGATGCCGCTCTCGCAACTGAAAGCGCTCAAAAGCGGCTACGTCATCGAGCTCGATCAGCCGCTCAATCAGAGCACCGTGCATATTCGCGCGAACGGCGCGCTCGTGGGATACGGCCATCTGATCGCGGTGGGCAACAAGCTCGGCGTGCGCGTCTCGCGTTTCTCGGAGGGCCTCGATGAGTAACATGCCGAGTCCGGTCACGATGCTGTTTCTGATCGTCGCGCTCGGCACGATTCCGTTTGCCGCGTTGATGGTCACGAGCTACACGAAGCTTGTCGTCGTACTCGGCTTGCTGCGCACCGCTCTCGGCATTCAGCAAGTGCCGCCGAACATCGTGCTGAACGGCATCGCACTGATCCTCACGATTTACATCATGGCGCCCGTCGGCAGCACCATCGTCGACACGATGGAACAAAGTCATGTCACCGTCGACGGATCGATGAGCATCGACGACGTCATGGCCATCGGCCAATCGATCGCCCCGCCGCTGAAAAAATTCCTCTCGCAACACACCGCGCCCGGTCAACGCAATTTTTTAATGCGCTCGGCCACGGCCATCTGGCCCGCCGAGCGCGTGCAATCGCTAAAATCCGACGACTTGATGGTCCTCGTGCCGAGCTTCATGCTCTCGGAACTCACACGCGCCTTTCAGATCGGTTTTGTCATCTATGTCGTCTTCGTGGTGACGGACCTCATCGTCGCGAACGTGCTGCTCGCGCTGGGGATGCAGATGATCTCGCCCACGACGATCTCCATTCCCTTCAAGCTGTTGCTGTTCGTCATGCTCGACGGCTGGTCCGTACTCGTGCACGGGCTCGTGCTTTCGTACCGCTGATACGCGGAGATACCTTGCGCCGCACGCTCGCCACGGCCGTTGTCGCATTGGTGCTCGGCATCGGATCGAGCGCCGCGCGCGCCGGCGATTTTCTTGCGCTCGCGATGCGCTGCGCCCCGACCGTCGACGCGCACACGCTGGCCGCGCTCGTCAGCGTGGAATCGGGCTACAACCCCTATGCGATCGGCGTGGTGGGCGCGCATCTCGTGCGGCAGCCCGCGTCGCTCGACGAGGCCATCGCCACCGCCGACAATCTCGCGCGGCTCGGCTACAACTTCAGCCTCGGGCTTGGACAAGTCAATCGCCACAACCTGGCGCGCTTCGGCGAAACCACCCGATCGATCTTCGATCCGTGCGCGAACCTGCGCGTCGCCGGATCGATCCTGACCGACTGCTTCGCGCGCGCGGCCCGCACGGAAGCCGTCCAACAATACGCGCTGCGCAAGGCGCTCTCGTGCTATTACAGCGGCAATTTCTCGGCGGGATTCACGGCCGGCTACGTCGAGCGCGTCGTCTCCCACGCGCTCGACGATGGACATCATGAAGTGGCGGCGATTCCGCTTGCAAGGGGCGGCGGCGCGCCGCCCGCCTCGATGCCGACTCGCCGCACGCCGGCACGTTCGTCGGCGGCAAAAACGCCGCCCCCCTCGCGCTGCGCACCGGGCATCGTCGTCCTATCCGATTGCGTCAGCTTTGGACTACCTCACGGCGGCGGCGTCAATATTTTGCTGTTACGCCGCACCGCTGGATAGCGTTAAAAAAATAGAACGAGCTGTCTGACTCACTCGATGCGAAGCCGAATTCAAAAGGCATATTTACCTGTCGAAACCGACGACGAACGCAGGTGTTACCGATTGTCGACAGCGCCGCTGAACCGCGCTCGCGGGCATGCATCGCTTTCGTAGTCTTGCTCGACAAGATCGCCCAAAACCGGAGGTGGACTACTGGTTCCGATGCCACGAACGCGGGCCGCGCTGGGATACTGTTGCCTCTCGCGGCCCCGGGCGTGCACGCATTTCAGGAGGCGAACAATGAATCAGTACGGCACCATCAATGCAGATACCGATGCTTCGAACTTCCTCGTTTATGGAGACGCCGATCTCGATCGCACGGCCGATGCGCCGTTCGACGAGGACGCCCCCGAAGGCCAGCGGCTGGCGGGTATCGCTCATGATTTGGCGAAGGTAGGCACGGGCGAGGCGCGGCACGCGCTGCTGCGCCCGGCGCTGCGCGCGGCCGGTTTCGACGCGCTGTGCTACATGCGGGTATCGCGCATCGGCGACACCATCAACCGGCTCGTCTACTTCAATGCGTTTTCGCCGGCCGGATGGGCGCAACGCTATGTGCGCGAACGCTTCTTCGAAGTCGACGCGCGCCTCGCCTATTCCTCTCGGCATGAGTGGCCGATGCTGTGGGACCTGCCCTCGATTGCATGGGCCACGCCGATCGCCGGTATGCCGGCGGGCTCCGTGTCGACGAGCGTGCCGAGCGTGCAAAGCGCCGCCGCCGCTGCGCGTGCCGAGCGCTTCGCGACGGCCGCCCGCGATGCGGGGATGCTGTCGGGCGTCTCCTTCGGGCTGGCCACCCCCGACGCGCTCGATACCTGCGTCGTCATGTTCGCCAACGCGCAACCGTCCAAGGCGCGGCTTCCCGACATGTCGATCGGGCACGCCTACGCGCTGGCCGTCGGCCTGCACGAATTTCTGATGCTGCGCGCGCCGCAAATGCAGCGTCCCACGCACACCGCGGACTTGAGCGAGATTCAGCGCTCGATTCTGCAACTCGTCACGCTCGGACTGAACGACAAGGACATCGCGGAGCGGCTCGGCACGTCGCATCACAACGTCGATTACTACCTACGCCAGCTCAAGAAGATCTATCACGCGACCAATCGCGTGCAGCTCGCCTACATCGCGGGGCGCCTGCTGGGCGCGCCGGAGGGGCGTCGCAGCGCAAGTTCGTAGCCTGTTTCAGCGGCGTTGCGGCCACGGCGGCGCGCGGCAGCCGCTGCACCGCGCTATGCCCTGCCCCATCCCCATCGCGCGGCGAGATACGCCAACTGCGCGCGGTTCTCGACGTTGAACATTTTCTGCAGCGTCTTCACATGCTGCGTGACGCGGTGCAGCGAAGACACGATTTCCGCGGCGATCTCATGATCGGACAATCCTTTGACGAGCCGCTCGAGCACCGCCGCTTGCTCATCGTTCAAGACGATGACGCGCTCGCGCCGAGCGCATGCATCGACATAAGGCTGCATGAGACGGCCGATCGTCAGACTGGACGCCATCACGCCGCCCACCACGCGATCGTCGATCCAACGCGTATCGCTGGCTTGCGATGTCAGACTGACGGCCACGCGCAGATCCGCGCGCGGTGCGGGCAGGCCGAGAATCAGGCCGCAGTGCATTCCATGTGCACGTAATGTCGATAGAAGGTTGCGCACGCGCGGATCGCCCACATTGGCTCTCGCCTCTAATTGATCGACGTTCCAAGCCACGGGAAGGCCGGTTTCGCGCAATACCGCCAGCCGAGGATCCGTTTCATATAGCCGGCTCTTCAAATAGATGGTTGTGAACCCAACGTTTCCCATTTCACGCATGACATAGGCACGCAAAATGCGCCGGCCGATGGTCTCCAAGGCCATGTACGAAAAGGTCGAAAAGCCCGCTTGCTGCAACCGCTCGCGGCATTCGCGCAACTCGCATTCGCAGTCGTCCGCCTGCATTGTCGTGTCGTGCTCGCGAAGATAGGCAACGGCGTCGCCTTGCGAAAACCACACAAGCGTTGGAAATTCGTCATCGGTTGTCATCAAGGAATGACCCACCCACCGGTATCGATTTTTTACGTCTATTATTACGCGATGTTACGCGCGCAAATATAGTCGAATCAAACTAATGGCCATGCGACGTAACGTGAATCTCGACCGGAGGCTCATCGATGCACTACCCTGCATTGCGCAAGGACGAGTCGTCTTTTTTTTCGCTTTCTCATTCGTGCGGCACCGAACCCGTCACAGCCGGGCACGGCCGCGCGATCGAAGTGGTGTGGTGCAACGATCCGCGACAGCTGAGCCCGACCGCCCGGCATACGCCGCGCCTCGGCATCGCCCAAGCGCTGGCGGCCGCTCAGAGCGCGTGCGAGCGCAGCCGCATGGTGAGCAGCTTGCTGCATCTGATCGGTTTTTCGACCTTCGCTTACTTCGCGCTCGAATTTGCACGCGATCGCGTGGAGCGGCTGTTCTTGCACGAGGCATTCATTCCCAGCACGTATCGAGGCGACTACGTGCGCGAGCGCTATCACGACGTCGATCCGCGCACGGTCGCGGCCCGTCAAGGAAGGTTGCCGCTGGTATGGGATCTGCAACAGTTGCACGCGCAACCATCTAGCTACAGGCAGAGCGAGGCCGCGCAGGAAGGGCTCGACGGTTTCATCAAGATGATGCGCGACGACGGCATGCGCAGCGGCCTCATGTTCGCGATGCCGATCCCCGGCACGCGGCTTCACGCGTTCATGAGCTTCACGGGCCAGCGGCGCACGCACGATTGGATTACCTCCACGACGCTCGAGCAAGCGTTGGCGATCGGCCTGTCCGTTCATACGATCGCTTCGCAGCAATTGACGGCCGCGGCGCGCGAACGCGCGAGCGACGGCCTCACGGCGTTCGAGCGCGAGTTGTTGCTGGGCATCGCCGAAGGTGCATCGGACAAGGAAATCAGCCGCCGCCTCGATACGAGCGCCCATAACGTCGACTATCACCTGCGCAAACTGCGCAAGCGCTTCGGCGTCGCCAACCGAACCGAGCTGACTTACCTGACCTCGAAGCTGGAGCTGATCTAGGCCACGCTGCGCTCACCCGCCGACGCTCCCCAACACCGCCGCGCACCACTGGCCGAACGTGCCTTGGTATGGGAGGTGCGCGCCGAAACGCGGCGACGGCGCACGAGCGGCGAACTCGCGCCAGTCGTCGTTCGAAAAGTCGAATAGATCGGTGCCGAATCGATAGCGGTCATCAGTCGTGACAAGCGGCAATGGATCTCGGCCCACCTGCAGGCCGCATGCTGAATGCAACGCGCTGACTGAGCTTACGAGGCGCTCGGCGGCGCCGGGAAATGCACGCCGGCGCGCTGCGCCGCCGCCGTGATGTGCGCCTCGATGCTGCGGCCCGCCGCTTCGCAATCGCGCGCCTTCAACGCATCCAGGATGGCGCGATGTTCGCGATAGGTCGATTGCAGCAATTCGCGCCGATAAAACGGCAAGCGCTGGCTCTCCTTCATGATCTCGCTGCTGCTGCGCAAGATCGCTTCGATGGCACCGTTGCCGGCCAATGCGACGATGCGCATGTGGAACGAGAAATCGAGCCGGGCCGCCGTATCGAGATCGCCTTCCGTCAGTGCGTCGTGCAACTGCGCCATGTTCTCTTCGAGCGAATCGATCACTTCGTCGGTCATTGCCAGCGCTGCCATCCGCGCCGCGAAACCTTCGAGCGCATAGCGCACCTGATAGGTATCGGGCAGCGAGGACTGCGCCGCAAAGCGCCACGCCGGCCCGGCCTCAGCCCGCGCGTTCTGCACGTACACGCCCTTGCCCGCGCGGATCGTCAGCATGCCGAGCGCCTCGAGCGTCGCGAGCGCCTCGCGCAGCGCGGCTCGGCTGATGTCCAACTCTTCCGAAAGCTGCCGCTGCGCAGGCAGCGCGCTGCCCACGGGATACTCGCCGCGCTCGATACGCTCGCGGATCGTCTGGGTAGCCGCTTCCGTCACCGTCTGTGTCGTGGTTCCCATCGTGCAAAAAATCGCCTGGTCGGACCAGCATTGTAACGCGGGCGCGTTCGTGGGCCGCGCGGCCCCGCCCATAGCCCATGCCCCAAACGGGTATAACACAAAACCCCTAGTGCTTGTCTACACAATATATGTTTACTAA
>JBQCDS010000778.1:0-7265 GCA_051961035.1 Trinickia sp.
TGGAAAAGTCGTTGTTTCATCATTCTTACTTACTGTCAGGCGGCTATTAATTCGCTCGAGGGGAAACCGCAACTTTGCTTTGCGGCGAGTGCGCGCGTATAGTACCGGCCAATTTTCGATAATTCAACTCCGTCGCATAAAATCAGAATCGTTCACATTCCATCCATGTGATATCCCAGATAGGCAACACCGAAATAATTTCCGAATCATTGTGAGATAAGTTTGTAGTGGAAAATTTTTCCTATCACCTGAAGTAGACAAACAAGTACGTTGTCTGACGAGCCGTCGATGCGATGCCTCATCGCGATCGCGGTTCGTAATGAATGAATGGCGCAATTGCGTTAACTGGACGGGGGCTCGCGTGAGGGGTACAGCTTTTATTAATGAGATTGGTTTGCGCCTCGCATGGCCGCTCGCCGTTTGCGCGCTGCTCGGCGGCTGCGCCGCCGGCGTGTCGGTGATCGGCGCCGCCGCTTCCACGGCATTGCAAGTGGCCGGTATCGGCAAGCCTCCCTTGCCCGATTCGCAGAAGCCGCCGCGCGACATCCCGCTGACGCTCGCGGCCGGATCGAACCTGAACGCGGCCAACGACGCACACCCGCTGGCGCTCGTCGTGCGGCTGTACGCATTGAAGGATCCGACCTCGTTCCAACAAGCGCCGTTCGATACGTTTACCGATCCGGCCAAGGAAAAAGCGATTCTAGGCACCGACTTGCTGAACGTGCGCGAGGTGACGCTGATTCCCGGCCAGCATTACCAAATGACCGAAAAGGTCACGCGCGAGGCGCAAGCGTTCGGCGTCGTCGCATTGTTTCGCGATCCCGCACTGCAACGGTGGAAATTCGCCTTCGATCCGGTTAAATCGGAGAAATCCGGCATAATAGTCGGCCTTCACAACTGCGCGATGACCGTCGCCCGTGGCTCTGTCATCTCGCCCGACCCGCAATTGCCGATGCAAGCGCTCAATCTGCTTTCGTCCGTCAGTTGCGGTTAGCGCGTCGGCCAATGCTTTGCCTGCGCACCGAGCGTTTCGCCCATCGCGGCGGCCCGGCGCGCGATATATCAAAAACCAGACAGTGAATTCAAGATGAGTTATTCGGCGAAATTGCTTTGGGGCGAGGGGCTCTTTCTGCGGCCGCAGCATTTCCAACAACAAGACGCCTATCATGAGGCGCGGCTATTCGAATCGATACGCGCGATTCAACCGTTCAACTGGGGCGTACGCAGCGTGCGCTTCGATGCCGACTCGCTGGCCAACAATCTGCTTCGCATCTCGGAACTATCGCTCGTGTTTCCCGACGGCACGCTGTACGCCGCGCCGCTGGCCGACGAATTGCCTCAGCCCATCGCGCTCGACACGCTGCCCGAAGGCGTCACGGAGTTCACCTTCCATCTCGCGCTGCATCCGCTGCGCGAAACGGGCGGCAACTGCGCGGAAGCATCCACGGACATCTTTTCTTCCCGCTACGCGCCCAAGCAAGCGAACGTCGCCGATCAATTCACCGATGCGGCCGTCGCGAATCTCACGTTCCTCAAAACGCGCGTGAAGCTGATCAGCCACACGGAGCCGCGCGCGCAGTTGCTGGCGGTGCCGCTGGCCCGCTTGCGGCGCACCGCCACCTCGGGGTTCGAGTTCGACGAAACGTTCGTGCCGCCGTGTCTGGCCGTCGAGGCTTCGCCGATCCTTCATCAGCGGCTGCGTCAGCTCATCGACGCACTGCAGGCGAAAGTCGGCGCGTTGTACGGGTTTCACCGCGAGCCGACGAAGAACATCATCGAATTCCGCTCGGGCGACATCGCCTCTTTTTGGCTGCTTCATACGGCGAACGGCGCGGTCGCCTCGCTCGTGCATCTGCTGCAGCAGCCCACGCTTCATCCGGAGCGCTTGTTCCAAGAGCTACTGCGGCTGGCCGGCCAGCTCATGACGTTCTCGAAACGCTACGCGCTCGCCGATCTACCCGCTTATCGTCACGACGATCCGGGCGCCGGGTTCGCGCTGCTCGACACGATCGTGCGCGATCTGCTCGAAACCGTGATTTCGACGCGCTACTTCGCGATCGCGCTCGATGAAGTGCGCCCGTCGTTCCATGTCGGCCGGCTCGATTCGGGCAAGATCGACGAGAAGACCACCTTCTATCTGGCCGTGTCGGCCGATCTGCCCGCCGTCGAGCTCGTCGAGGCTGTGCCCGCGCGCTTCAAGGTGGGCGCACCCGACGATGTCGACAAACTCGTGCTTTCGGCCATGCCCGGCGTGCGTCTCGTCTATACGCCGCAGGTGCCGCCGACGGTACCTGTGCGCCCGGGCGCCTGCTATTTCGCGTTCGAATCGCGCAGCGGTCTGTATGACCGGATGTTGCAGGCGCAATCGGCGATGATCTATACGCCGTCGGTCATCAACGATCTCAAACTCGAACTCATCGCGGTGACGTCATGACGCAAATGCCTTCGCTGTTCGGTGCCAACGCACCGATGTCCATGCCGCCCTCGGGCTCGACCTCATCCGCGACCGAAGGCACGTTTCAAGCGCGTTCGCTGCGCGATCTGCTGTACGACGGCTTTTTCATGGTGTTTCTGCTCAAGCAGGGGCGCGAGCCCGGCGATGCCGGTGAATTCATCGCGCGCGTCCAGGGGTTCCTCGCCGATTTCGAGCGCGGCGCCAAAAAGCTGAACGCCCCGGCCGACGACGTCTACGCGTCGAAGTTTGCGTTTTGCGCGGCCATCGACGAGGCCGTGCTCGCCTCGTCGTTCAAGATCCGCGCCGAATGGGAGCGTCGGCCGCTGCAGCTCGCACTGTTCGGCGAGCAACTCGCCGGGGAAAAATTCTTCGAACTGCTCGAGTCGTGCCGTGCGCAAGGCGTCGCGCGGCTGCAATCGCTCGAAGTGTTCCATATGTGTCTGCTGCTCGGCTTTCAGGGCAAGTACCTGCTCGAAGGGCCCGAGAAGCTGTCGTATCTCACAGGCCGCCTCGGCGATGAAATCGCGCAGATGAAAGGCAAGCGCGCGCCGTTCGCCCCGCATTGGGCGCTGCCCGATCAGATCGCACACCGGCTCAAGCACGAATTGCCGCTGTGGACGATCGGCGCCGTCTTCGCGCTCGTGGGGCTCGGGGCCTACTTCGGGTTGAACATGTATCTGCGCGATTCAACGCTGCGTACGCTCGCACCTTACTCGCAACTCGTCCAGCCCGAAGCGGAATCGGCCAATCTCACGATTTCGCTGCCGTAAGCGAAAGCGCAGCGCGGCTCGGCGCATGACTCACGCGGCGCGTGTCAACCGCGCGGCGATGGTGCTTTAGCGCGCGGCAGTTGCGCAAGTGCCGATTGCACGCACTCGTCCACGCTGAGTTCATGCAACGCATCGCGCGGCAGCGTTTCATCGGCCGCACGCGCGAGTACCTCGATCACCCGCGGCTTCAAGCGCACGAGCAAGAGCCGCTGCCCGTGCGCCCTCAACTCGGCAGCGAAGATGCGCAGCGCCTCGATCGCCGTGCTGTCGATGTCGGGTGTCTCCTCCAGGCTCAGCATGACCGCGCCGGGCGCGCTAGCCTGTGCGGCCAAGAGCGAACGGGCTTCGCTCAGTACGCGGTCGGCGTTCGCAAAAAACAGCGGCGCTTCGGGGCGCAGGATCATGATGCCCTCGATCGGCCGGGCATCGGCATGTTGCGATAGATCGACGAAGTCGTGACTGTCTCGCAGGCGTCCGAGCACGCTCACGTTCGGCACCGAGAAATTGCGCAGCGTCAGCAGCAGGCTGACGCCGATCGCAACGACGAGCCCGTGCAACACGCCCAGCACGAGCACGCCCACGAGCGCAGCCACCGTCAACAGCCGGTCGCGTCGCCAAGTCCAGTACGGCCGAAACGCGTGCGGTTGCAGCGAATGACTGACGGCATAGATGACGATGGCCGCGAGCACGGGCTCGGGGATGCGCGCGAGTTGCGGGCGCAGGAACACGATGATCAACCCGACGACGGCCGCAGCCACGAGCCCTGCGCAGCGCGTTTGCGCACCCGCCGCTTCGTTGGCCGACGTGGCCGAGTACCCCGCGCCGACGGGCATCCCTTGCAGCAGTGCCGAGACGATGTTCGCGCCGCCGAGCGCGACGAGATCGCGATTCGCCGACATCTCGTCGCCGTGCTTGAGCGCGAAGCTGCGAATCGAACCATACGATTCCGCGTAGAGGATAAGCATCAGCGCGAAGCCGAGTTCCGCCGTTTGCAGCCACTGGCTACGCGGAAACGTGGGCAGCCCGAGGCGCACGTCTTGCACGTCGATCGTGCCGACGACGGCGATCCCCCAGCGATGCCAATCGATGAAATACCCTGCGCCGATGCCGAGCAAAATGACGACGAGCGTGGCAGGAATGCGCGCACGCCGGCCGATCGCGAACAAGATCGCGAGCGCGATGCCGCCCACGGCGACACCGTGCGGGTTCCACGCGAAGAACTGACGCGCGAGGTCGAACGCCATACGCGGCACGTCGGGGTAATGCGGCGAAACGCCGAGGATGCTCGGCAGTTGCTTGACGGCGATCGTCAACGCGAGCCCGAATGCGAAGCCTCGCAACACCGGCTTGGCGACGAAATCCGACATCCCACCCAAGCGCGCGCAGCTCGCCAACACGAACAACACGCCCGTCGCGCAGACCAGCGCGGCCGCGTAGGCAAGCTGCGCCGCCACACCGCCGCCCGCTTGCGCGCTGACGGTGGCAGCCAGCACGGCAGCGGATGACGAAGTGGACGAAACGATCGCAAATCGGCTGCGGCCCAACAGGGCGTACACGATCAACCCCGCGAGCAACGCGACGAGGCCCGCCTGCGGCGGCATGTTGGCGATGCCGGCGTAGGCAACGGCTTCAGGCAGCAACAGCCCGGCAATCGACATTCCGGCAAGCGTGTCTTTCACGGCACGCTGCGCCGGTGGCTTGGGCGCGGTGCGTTGCGCGTATTGCGAAGGATCTTGCAGATGCGCGGCGGCCGCGTGCCCCGTATCGATCGTCATGGCAAGTGTGCGCCCCGCCGCGCCTGCTCAGTGGTTGCCGCTGTTCGGCGCGACGCGCGTCGAGGATTTTTTGCGCATGAGCTTGTACAACGCGGCCAGTGCAACGGGCACGATCGCCGCGCCCACACCCACCAGCACGATCAAGTTCAGGTACTGGCGGATAAAGGGAATGTTGCCGAAGAAATAGCCGGCCAGCACGAGCAGCAAGACCCAGAATGCGGCTCCGGTCACGTTGAAAAACTGAAAGCGCCCCATCGACATGTCGGAGACGCCCGCCACGAACGGAGCGAACGTGCGCACGACCGGGATGAAGCGCGCGAGCACGATCGTCTTGCCGCCATGCCGCTCGTAGAAATTGTGCGTTTTTTGCAGCGCGGCCCGATCGAGGAAGCGCTCCAAGAGCGCAATACGCGTGTTGAAGACCTTGGGCCCGATCGCTCGGCCGATCAAATAATTGACGCTGTTGCCGGTTACCGACGCGATGAGCAGCAGCACGATGAGCGACGCGAGGTTCATTTCGCCCGTTGCGCAAAACGCGCCGCCGATGAACAGCAGTGAATCGCCCGGCAGGAACGGCAGCACGACGAGCCCGGTTTCGCAAAAGACGATCAAGAACAACACGGCATAAACCCACGCGCCGTACTGATGCACGAAATCGCCGAGGAACTTGTCGATGTGCAGGATCAAGGCGACGAAATGAAGCAGCGTGTCCAAAGGGATTCCTTCAAAAAGATCGAAACGAGCGAAGCGTCGCGCGGCCCTGCGTCTACCGGCCCACTGCTGGCCGCCGAGCGTGTACGAAATCATCGCGCCATGATACCGAAACTGCATGCCCGATCTCGAAACAGCGCGGCGGGCGGCGCCCGTGGCGGAAATCGGGTCGCGGCAAATCGCTATAATCGCCCCATGTCCGAATTCCCCGAATCGCCGGCCGATGCCGAGCGCGTCGCGCGTTCAGTGGCGCCGGCGCGCCGCGCGATCGCCGCACTGCCCGATCAGCTGATCAGCCAAATCGCCGCCGGCGAGGTGGTCGAGCGCCCCGCGTCGGTCGTCAAAGAGCTGCTTGAAAACGCGCTCGATGCCGGCGCGAAGACGCTGCGCATCCTGCTCGACGCAGGCGGCGTCAAACGCATTTCGATCACTGACGACGGCTGCGGCATTCCTCCGAACGAATTGCCGCTCGCCCTCATGCGCCACGCGACGAGCAAAATCCGCTCGCTGGCCGAACTCGAAGCCGTCGCCACGCTCGGTTTTCGCGGGGAAGCGCTCGCTTCGATCGCGTCCGTGGCAGAAATGACCATCACGAGCCGCACGGAGGGTGCCGCGCACGCCACGCGTATCGACGCGCAAACGGGCGCATTGGCCCCCGCTGCGGGTGGTGTCGGCACGACGATCGAAGTGCGCGAGCTTTACTTCAACACGCCAGCGCGCAGGAAGTTCCTCAAAAGCGAACAAACGGAGCTGGGCCATTGCGTCGAGATGATCCGGCGCGCGGCGCTCGCGCGCCCCGATGTCGCGATTTCGGTGATGCACAACGGCCGCGCGCACGAGCATTGGAACGCTAGCGAGCCGCCCGCGCGGGTGTCGAAAATACTCGGCGAAGCATTCGCCAGCGCGCATTTGCCGCTCGAACACGTCGCCGGCGAGATCGCGCTGTATGGCTGCGCCGGATTGCCGACGGCCAGCCGCGGGCGCGCCGATCAGCAATACTTCTTCGTCAACGGCCGCTTCGTGCGCGACAAGCTGCTCACGCACGCCGTGCGGGCCGCCTACGAAGACGTCCTGCACGGCGACCGTTATCCGTCGTACGTGCTGTTCCTCGATCTGCCGCCCGAGGCGGTCGACGTCAACGTTCATCCGTCGAAGATCGAAGTGCGTTTCCGTGATTCGCGCGCCGTCCATCAGTTCGTGTTTCATGCGCTGCAACGCGCGCTCGCCCGGCACGCGGGCGCTTCGCCCGAGACGACGGCGCTCGGTCACGCGGCACAGATCGAGCCACGCGCAGGCCCGCTCGCCCGCGACGGGGCGGCAGTGGGCTCCGCGGCCGGCGGCGTGTCGCTTTCGGCGGCGAGCCGCGGCGGTACGACGTGGATGCGCGATTCCCGCATGACGCAGGCCACACTGCCCGTCGCGCAACCGCTGGCGCTCTATGACGCGCTATTCGGGCGCAAGGATGCCGCGCTCGCGGCAGGCGCTCGGGGCGATGTCGCGCCGAGCGAGCGGGTCGACGGCGCGCCTTGGCTTCCGGCAGCCGCATCGCCGGCC
>JBQCDS010000779.1:0-4736 GCA_051961035.1 Trinickia sp.
TCAGCCCGAGTGATCGATGGTGATTGCTCGTTGCTGGCAACCGCTGCCCCACACGCATGGCGAGCCTCGTTTTCATCGATCTGTATTCACCCACAAGCTATTCATGATGAAAATGTCCTTGATTGCGACGGCGCTCGCAGGCTCGTTCGCATGTTCGGCGCATGCTCAGAGCAGCGTGACGCTGTATGGTTACTTAGACGTCGGAATGAACTACCTGAGCAACGCTGGCGGCCACAGCCAATACTCGATGGGGGCCGGAAATCTCGGTGGCAACCGCTGGGGGATGAAGGGCTCGGAGGATCTCGGCGGCGGGCTGAAGGCCTTATTCGTGTTGGAAAACGGCTTTAGCATTGTGAACGGAAGGCTGGGCCAGGGCGGAGCCGAGTTCGGACGCCACGCTTATGTCGGCCTTTCCTCGTCGAAATTGGGCACCGTGACGTTCGGCCGGCAATACGATCCGATTACCGATTTGACCTACATGTTCTCGGGGGCCCAGATGTGGGCCGGGTATGCCAGCGCCCATCCGGGCGACGTAGACAACGCGGATGGCAGCAACCATATCAACAACGCGATCAAATTCACGAGCGTGCCGTACGGTGGCCTCACGTTCGAGGGGGCCTACAGCGTCGGCGGCATTGCCGGGAGCTTCAATCAAAATCAGATTTGGTCCGTGGCCGCAAACTACGTTCGGGGACCGCTCACGCTCGGGGCTGCGTTCGTCAATGCACGGGACCCTAACTTCTCTTATTTCGGCAATAACGTGGGTTCGAGCACGACCGGGTCGAACATGGCGACGAGCCGCGTGTATTCGGGCTATGCATCCGCGAAAAGCCAGCAGATCGTCGTCGTGGGCGCGTCTTACGCCGTGGGCGCCGCGACGATCGGCGTCGAATACAGCAATACGCAGTTCAAGGACATCGGGACGTTGCCGGGCCTCCCGGCTATAGGCGCGGGTGGCGATGCGCGATTCCACGACATCGAAGCCAACGTGCTCTATCACCTCACGCCCGCGCTCTCTCTCGGCGTCGACTATAACTTTTTGAAAGGCTATGGCGTCAACGGCGCAACGTACAACCAAGGCGCGATCGGACTGGATTACTTTCTATCGAAGCGGACCGATCTTTACGCGAATGCGGTCTACCAGCATGCGTCAGGCACGGATTCGACGGGGCAGAGCGCGGTTGCGAACCTCAATGGCCTGACTGCCTCCACCACCGCCAATCAAGCGGAAGTCGTGCTGGGCATTCGGCATCGGTTTTAGCAACGTCGCCGGCGGCGCACTTTGGTTGTGCGCCAAGCGTCAACCGTTAATCGCGCAGCGAACGCAGCGCTTTCGGATCGCTGAAGTTGCCGAATTCGACGCCGACTCGATACATCTGTCCGAAACGCAACGCGGCATAGGTGGCACTCGCGGCGTCCTCGAATCGAAGCAGCGCATGCTCACGGTCGTCCGTGTCATAGAGGAAGACTCCGTAGCCTTGCGCAGTCGCCGCATCTCTTTCTCTTTTGACGCCGTAGACGGCCACGCGCCGAACGACGTCCGGCACAGCGCTAGGGGATTGGGCGTGCGCGTCATTCCCCGGGGCATGGGCGCCGCGCGATGCGTCGAATGGCGAACGCGCCGCGGGAAGATGCACGGCGGCTCGCTCGACGTTGGCGAGGCTGACTAGGCTGACTACGCTGATTTCTTCCGCCCTGTCCATCGGCGGCAGGGCGACTTCGGATGACGGCATTGCGGCTCTCCAACGAAGCGCGGGTTCGATGGCGCGATTGTGCCGCGCCGTGTGTCGGTTAGGAATTGGCGAAGCGGATTAACCGGCACATACTTTCGTATGGATATCAATCTAAGCGGGGAATCGTATCGAACGTTGTTCGCGGTTTCGTCGGAAGGTGTGCTGACAGCAACGCGCGCTGCACGGCGACGTTCCCTACTTGGTTTGTGACGGCTTCGGGCGGATCTCGAAGCACCCGATGCCGATCACGCGCGCAGAAAATCGAGCATGTCCGCGTGCAACTGATCCATGTGCGTGTAAAGGAGCCCGTGAGGCGCGCCCGGATAGATTTTCAACACGGAGCCGGGTATCAGCTCCGACGAAGGCAGTCCGCCAACCTCGACCGGCACCGAACGGTCTCGATCGCCGTGAATGATGAGCGTCGGTACGTCGATGCGCCGCATCTCCTGTCTGAAATCCGCTTCGACGAGCGCACGGCTGCACGCGAGCGCGACAGGCACGGATGCTTGCAACAACGACGTCGTGCCCCACTGCATCATCGCCGGCGATGTCTCGGGAATGAAGAAGGGCGCCACCGCGCTCGCCACCCAGCTCGGATAGTCGCGACGCCATAGCGCCCACAGCGCTTCGAACGCCTCGCGAGGCATCCCCGCCGGGTTGTCCTCGGAGCGAAGCAGCATCGGTGTCGTGGGCGAGAGCATGATGACGCGCGCCACGCGCCGGCTGCCGTGCCGGCTCAGGTAGCGCACGATATCGCCGCTTCCCATTGAATGCGAGACCAGCGTGATTTCTTTCAGGTCGAGCGTGTCGATGAGCGTGGCCAGATCGTCGGCGAACGTGTCGAAGTCGTAGCCGCCCGCGCTTTGATCGGACCGGCCGTGCCCACGGCGGTCGAGAGATAGGCAGTGCATGCCGCGCTCGCCGAACTCGGCGAATTGGTAGTCCCACATCGTGCTGCCGCACGCCATCGCACTCACGAACAACATCGGGGCGCCGCTGCCCCACTCGCGCCAAGAGAGTTGCGTACCATCGTTTGCGGTGATGACGGGCATGTCCGTTCTCCTCGGGTTATCGATGCATGAGTCGCCATCGTAGGAGGAGCGAAACGCGAAATCGATTACCTCCGAGGTCAAGGAATTGCAGGCAAGGCGCTCGCGCCGATCTGGCCGGCTCGGCAGCGCATGCACGGCGCGGCGTTCATCGCGTTTTCGCGCGACGTGTCGGCCGGCGCTGGAAACGCTGCGAGCGCTACCGTCCAAATGACACTAGGGCGCTCGGTGGCGCCCTAGTCAATCGGTAAGCGAGTTCGAGTCGACGCTCAGTTGAGCGTTTTCGCTTTCTTGCCGGCGCGGGAAGGCGGCTGGCACATGACGCACGTTTTCGCGCGGGGAAGGTCGTGCTTGTACGAGACGAACTTGCCTTTGCAGCGGCAGCATTGATGCAATTCGAGGATGCCGCCGTTGAAGAAGCGGACGAGCGTCCAGGCGCGCGTCAGATCCAGATGCACGTCGAGGCCGGTGTTCGTGCAGTGCTCGCGATAGAGACGGTAGCCCTTCGTCAGTGCATCGACGTGCGAGCAGCGCGCTTCCTGCTTCAGGAACGAGTACGTGTGATAAAAGAGCGACGCATGAATGTTCGCCTGCCACGTCATGTACCAATCGGCGGACGAGGGCAGCATGCCCTTCGGCGGCGATTCCGACTTCACTTCGCGGTACAGGCGAATGAGCCTCTCGCGCGAGAGCGACAGCTCCGATTCGAGCACCTGCATGCGGGCGCCCAGCTCGATCAGCGCGACGGCGCGCGACACTTCTTGCGCTTCTTCGATCAGACTCGTCTTCGGCATGGCTGGCTCTCTCTTAGGCGAACTGGCGGGCAGGTTGCGCGGCAAGCAAAATCGCCGCATGCGTGGCGGTGGCGGTGATGCCCTTGTCGGCTTTCGTCAGCGCCATCAGCGTGTCGGCGTCGTCGAAGCGGAAGTCACAGACAAACTCTTCGGATTGCGCGAATTTGATCGTTTGGGCGGGCGAGAGCGTACTGATCAGCTCAGCCATCTGGCCCGACAAACCCAGCTTGAACATCCCTTCCGCGTAGTCCTCTCCGAGCATGTGGTGCGCAAGCATCAAATACGACAGGTTGATTTCGCGTATCGATTCGAGCACTTGGCGATCGTCCACTTTTGGCCTCCGCAGCCGGGGAAACAGGTTGCATGCTTGGGGATCGAGCCGCCCTCGGTGGGGTGCGCTGTGGTGCATGCGTTGGATGAGAGTATTGTTCAGATCGTTGCCCGATCCAATCAGCGGCGGCGGAACATCATGTCGTCCGCTCCGGTGCGCATGTCAGCGCTTTCCTACGTGCGCTGGCACGCTGCCGGGAAAGTGCCGCCCAGCAAGCGGCGGTAGTCGTCCGGCGTCATACCGAACGCGCGTTTGAACGCGTTGCCGAAATGCGACTGATGCGAAAAACCACAGGCGAGCGCGATGTCTGTCAGCGGACGGCGGCCGTCGGCAAGTAACCTCCGAGCCGCTTGCAGGCGCTGCTCGACGAGGTAGGCGTGCGGAGGGAGCCCGACGGCCGCGGTGAAACCGCGCAAAAAAGCCAACGGCGATTGGTCCGTCATCGCGGCCAGTTCGTCGATGGCGAGCGGTTGGTCGAAGGCGTCGGCGATGCGGGCGAGCGCGGGCGCATAGCGCGCGCGAGCCAGCGCGTGCCGGTGCTCGATGCCGCCGCGCGGCGATGTAGCCCCATGTGCCCCATATGCCCCATATGCCCCGTACTGCGCAAGGCGCCAGGCGAGCGCCTCGACCAACTCGTGATCGAGCATTGGCGCCAGCAGTGCCCGCCGAATCTCGCGCGCCAAACCGAACGCTTCGCGCAGGCCTGCGACGCACACCCGCGCTCCATCATTGCGGCCGGGCGCGATGAAATCGAGCGCGGTGGCACAGCGCAGCACAACGTATTCGCCGCCGATCGGCGATTCGGAAAATACGTCGACGCCGGCCGGCG
>JBQCDS010000780.1:0-3856 GCA_051961035.1 Trinickia sp.
AGCGCATGCACGGCCGCCTTGACGAAGAACGACATGAAGCCAAGCTTGACGCCGTGCTCCTTCTCGAACTTGTCCTTGTACTTGTTGCGCAATTCCATGACGGGTGCCATGTTCACTTCGTTGAACGTCGTGAGGATGGCATTCGTCTGCTGCGACTCGAGCAGACGCTCGGCGATACGCGCACGCAAGCGCGACATCGGCACGCGCTGTTCCGGGCGGTTTTGCAGCCAAGCATCGGCCGAAGCGGGCGCTTTCACGTCCGGCAGCGACGGCTTGGCCGGCTTCGCGGCCGGGGCGCTAGCGGGGGCGCGCGCGGCAGGGGCACCTGCGGCGAGGACGTCGCCCTTCGTGATGCGGCCGTCGCGGCCCGTGCCTTGTACTTGGTCGGCGCCGAGGTTCTTCTCGGCCATCAGCTTGCCGGCAGCGGGCGAAGCCACGCCACCGGATGCGCCCGCCGCAGCGGGCGCAGCGGCGGCGGCCGATGCCGTGGCGGCGGGCGCGGCGGCGGGCGCCGCAGCGGCAGCCGGAGCAGCGGCTGCTCCCGCCTTGCCTTCCGTATCGATCTTCGCAAGCAGTTGCTCGGACTCGACCGTTGCGCCGTCGCCAATCAAAATTTCGGCGAGCACGCCCGAATCGGGCGCCGGCACTTCGAGCACGACCTTATCGGTTTCGATTTCGACGAGAATCTCGTCGCGCGTCACGGCCTCGCCCGGCTTCTTCTTCCACTGAAGCAGCGTGCCTTCCGAAACCGACTCCGAAAACTGCGGAACCTTGACCTCAACAATAGCCATTTGATCTTTCCTGAACTCTTTAATCTGGTGTGGGAGACGAACCGAGCCTCACGTCGCGATGCGCGCGCTTCCTGCCTGCATGCGCTTAAGCGACGCGGGAAAGCACGCTTGCGCTTTCCCGGTTCGCCCTCAATCTAGTTATTTAGCGATCTGCGCGCTCTTGAGCCGGCCGAACGCGCCTTCGATCAGCGCCTTCTGTTGCTCGTAGTGCTTCGCGTAGTAACCGACCGCCGGGGAGGCCGAAGCCGGACGGCCGCTGTACGCGAGCTTCTGTCCTTCCTTCATGCCTTCCTTCAGGTGGTGCTCGATGTAGAACCACGGGCCTTGGTTTTGCGGCTCGTCCTGCACCCACACCACTTCCGTCGCGTTGTCGTACTTCTTCAACTCGGCTTCGAACTGCTTATGCGCGAACGGATAGAGTTGCTCGATACGAATGATCGCGATGTCGTTCGCCTTCGCTTCGCGGCGATGTGCGACGAGGTCGTAGTAGACGCGGCCCGAGCAGGCCACGACACGCTTGACCTTCTTCGCATCGATCGTGCCGTCCACTTCGCCGAGCACCGGCTGGAACGAACCGTTCGCGAGTTCCGACAGATCCGACACCGCTTCCTTGTGGCGCAGCAGCGACTTCGGCGTCGCGACGATCAACGGCTTGCGGAACAAGCGGATCATCTGACGGCGCAGCAGATGGAAGATCTGCGCGGGCGTCGTGGGCTGCACCACTTGCATATTGTGCTCGGCGCACAATTGCAGGTAGCGCTCGATACGCGCGGACGAATGCTCGGGGCCTTGGCCCTCGTAGCCATGCGGCAGCAGCATCGTCAGGCCCGACACGCGGCCCCACTTCACTTCGCCCGACGAGATGAACTGGTCGATCACCACTTGCGCGCCATTCGCGAAATCGCCGAACTGCGCTTCCCAGGCGACGAGCGTATTCGGCTCGGCCGTGGAGTAGCCGTATTCGAAGCCGAGCACCGCTTCCTCGGAAAGCACCGAATCGATGACCGTGAACTTCGCTTGGCCGTCGGCCACGTTTTGCAGCGGGATATACGCGCCGCCGTCCCAGCGCTCGCGGTTTTGATCGTGCAGCACCGCGTGACGGTGCGTGAACGTGCCGCGCCCCGAATCCTGGCCCGTCAGACGCACGGAATAGCCCGAAGCGACGAGCGACGCGTATGCCAAGTGCTCGCCCATGCCCCAATCGAGCGGCGCTTCGCCACGGCCCATCGCGCGGCGGTCGTTGATGACGCGCTCGACGAGCGGATGAAGCTTGAAGTTCGCCGGAATCGTGGTGATGCGCTCGGCCAGACGCTTCAGTTCGGCGAGCGGCACGGCCGTGTCGGCCGCGTCCGTCCACTTGCGGTTCAGGAACGGCACCCAGTCGACCGCATACTTGCTCTTGTAGTTCGAGAGCACCGGATCGATCGTGTGATGGCCTTCGTCCATCGCCTGGCGGAACGCCTTGATGAAGTTTTCCGCGTCTTCAGCCGTGATGATGCCCTGCTGCACGAGCTTTTCCGCGTAGAGTGCGCGCGTGCCCGGGTGCTGAGCGATCTTCTTGTACATCAGCGGTTGCGTCACCGCCGGCGTGTCCTGCTCGTTGTGGCCCAGCTTGCGGAAGCAGACGATGTCGAGCACGACATCCTTATGGAACTGCATCCTGAAATCGATGGCGATTTGCGTGGCGAGCACGACGGCTTCGGGATCGTCGCCGTTCACGTGCAGCACGGGCGCTTCGATCATCTTGACGACATCCGAGCAGTACAGCGTCGAGCGTGCGTCGCGCGGATCGGACGTGGTGAAGCCGATCTGATTGTTGATGACGATGTGCAACGTGCCGTGCGTGCCGTAGCCCCGCGTTTGCGCGAGGTTCAGCGTTTCCATGACCACGCCCTGGCCCGCGAACGCCGCATCGCCGTGGATTTGAACGGGCAGCACTTGCAAGCCGTTGTCGTCGCCGCGGCGATCCATCCGCGCCTTGGCCGATCCTTCGACGACGGGATTGACGATTTCCAAGTGCGACGGGTTGAACGCGAGCGAGAGGTGAACCGGGCCGCCATCGGTGGCGACATCGGACGAAAAGCCCTTGTGGTACTTGACGTCGCCGGCCGGCAGATCGTCGACGTGCTTGCCTTCGAATTCGGCGAACAGATCGGACGGCATCTTGCCGAGCGTGTTCACGAGCACGTTCAGACGGCCACGGTGGGCCATGCCGATCACGATTTCCTGCACGCCCTTCGCGCCCGCGTGACGAACGACTTCGTCCATCGACGCGATGAAGCTTTCACCGCCCTCGAGCGAGAAACGCTTCTGGCCGACGTACTTCGTATGTAGATAGCGTTCGAGTCCTTCCGCGGCCGTCAGGCGAGTGAGGATGTGCTTCTTTTTGTCTGCCGAGAAATTCGGCGTGGCACGAGTCGATTCGAGCCGTTCTTGCCACCAGCGCTTCTGCTCGGGATCGCTGATATACATGAATTCGGCGCCGATCGTGCCGCAATAGGTATCGCGCAGACCCTTGACGATATCGCGCAGCGACGCTTGTTCGAACCCGAGATACAAATTGCTCGCGCTGAACGTCTGGTCCATATCGGCTTCGGTGAAGTCGTAGAACGCAGGTTCGAGTTCGGGAATCGCGGGACGCTCGCGGCGCTTGAGCGGATCGAGGTTGGCCCATTGCGAGCCCATGAATCGATACGCGCCGATTAGGGACTGAACGTAGACTTGCTTGCGCGCAGTGCCGAGGTTCTCGCCGGTCTCACGCGTAACGAAAGCATTGGCCTTCGCGCGCTGGGCGAACGATTCGACGATGGGGCCATGGGCCACGTCGCTTGCCGCGCTGCCGTCCGAGGCAGGCACGTTTTGCAACGCATCGAAATATTCGCGCCAGTTATCGGGGACCGACGCCGGGTTATCTAGGTATTGCTCGTACAGCTCTTCGACGTACGGAGCATTGCCGCCGAACAAATACGAGTTCAGCTGGAATTGCTTCATCATGTTTACGCTCACCTTTCTTCGAGCTTCTCGAGAAATAGCGGGTTACTCAACCTTCCGCGACACGGCCTGAC
>JBQCDS010000781.1:0-3531 GCA_051961035.1 Trinickia sp.
CCACGGATCGGGCAGGCCTTCGAGTGCGTAGAGCAGGCGTTCGTAGAGCGCTTGGCGATTGGCGGCATCGTCGACGATCTTGCGTTTGACGTAGTCGAGCCCCACCCGAGCGATGTAGTGAACAGTGCGGTCGAGGTAATGCGCTTCTTCCCGATACAGTTGCAGGAATGCCCCCGTGTATTCCTTCACTTCATCGGCCGTTTTCACTTTCGCGAGAAACTGCGCGACTTCCGTTTTGATACCGCCGTTGCCGCCGACATAAAGCTCCCAACCGCTATCGACGGCGATCACGCCGACGTCTTTGATACCGGCCTCGGCGCAATTGCGCGGGCAGCCCGACACAGCGAGCTTCACTTTGTGCGGCGACCACATGTTCGCAAGCATCGTCTCCAGATCGATACCCATCTGCGTGCTGTTTTGCGTGCCGAAGCGGCAGAACTCGCTGCCCACGCACGTCTTCACGGTGCGAATCGATTTGCCGTAGGCGTGCCCTGACTGCATGCCAAGGTCTTTCCATACGTCAACGAGATCTTCCTTCTTCACGCCGAGCAAATCGATCCGCTGGCCGCCCGTGACCTTGACCATTGGAATGTGGTATTTGTCGGCGACATCGGCGATACGGCGCAGCTCGTCGGGTGTCGTCACGCCGCCCTTCATCTGCGGCACGACCGAGAACGTATTGTCTTTTTGAATGTTCGCATGCACGCGTTCGTTGACGAACCGGCTTTGCGGATCGTCCAATGCGTCGCGCGGCCACGTCGACACCAAGTAGTAATTGATGGCGGGCCGACAAGTCGCGCACCCGTTCGGCGTGCGCCATTCCAGGAAATCATAGACAGCGCGATGCGTGAGCAGCTTGTGCTCTCGCACGGCTTTGCGCACTTCGTCATGCGTACGATCGGTGCAAGCGCACAGGGCCTTCGTTTTCGGCGTTTCTTGAAAGCTCGTGCCGACCGTGCTCATCAAAATCTGTTCGACCAGGCCCGAGCACGAGCCGCATGAACTTGCGGCCTTCGTATGCTTCTTGACTTCGTCGAGCGTGAACAAGCCTTTTTCGGCGATGGCTTTGACGATCGTGCCTTTGCACACGCCGTTGCAACCGCACACTTCATCCGAATCCGCAAGCGTGGCCGCACGATTGTGGCCTTGTACGCCGGCGTCCCCGATGCTCGATTCCCCGAACATTAGCCGATCGCGCAGTTCTCCGAGCTTGCGGCCTTCGCGCAGCAGCTTGAAATACCAGGCGCCATCGGCCGTATCGCCGTAAAGGCATGCGCCCACCAAGCGGTCGTCCTCGATGACGAGCTTCTTGTAGACGCCGCTCGCTGGATCCGACAGCACGATCTGCTCGGTATTTTCGCCGCCGACGAAATCGCCGGCCGAGAACAGATCGATGCCGGTGACCTTGAGCTTGGTGGAGAGAACCGAGCCCTTGTAACTGCCGATGCCCATCAGCGCGAGATGGTTCGCGCATACTTTCGCTTGTTCGAACAGCGGGGCCACGAGCCCATAGGCGACGCCGCGATGGCTGACGCATTCGCCGACGGCATACACACGCGGATCGTAGGTCTGCAACGTGTCGTTGACGACGATGCCGCGATCGCAATGCAGTCCCGCCGCTTCGGCGAGCGCGGTATTCGGGCGAATGCCGGCGGCCATGACGACGAGGTCGGTGTCGATCTCCGAGCCGTCCTTGAAGCGTAGGCCGGCAACTTCCCCGGCTTCATTGCCGATGATTTCCGTCGTTGCCTTGGACAGCAAAAAGTGCAGGCCGCGCGCCTCGAGAGAGCGCTGAAGCAAGCGTCCCGCGTTTTCATCGAGCTGCCGTTCGAGCAGCGTCGATGACAAATGGACAACGGTCACATCCATGCCGCGCAGCTTCAAACCGTTGGCCGCTTCGAGGCCGAGCAGGCCGCCGCCGATCACGACGGCGCGCCGCTTTACCCGCGCCGCGTCGATCATGGCTTGCGTATCGCCGATGTCGCGGTACGTGATGACGCCTTTGAGCGTGGCGCCCGGCACGGGGAGGATGAACGGCTGCGACCCGGTAGCGATGAGTAGGCGGTCATACGGCGCCTGGGTGCCATCGTCGGCGGTGACGACGCGCCGCTTGCGATCGATGTGCGAGACGTTCTTCCCCAAATGAAGGCGAATGCCGTGTTGCGCATACCACTCGAGCGGATTGAGGACGATGTCGGTGAACGTCTGCTCGCCGGCCAGCACGGGGGATAGCAAAATCCGGTTGTAGTTGGGATGCGGTTCGGCGCCGAAGACGGTGATGTCGTAATGGTTCGGCGCGAGCGCGAGCAATTCTTCGATCGTACGGATGCCGGCCATGCCGTTGCCGATAACGACGAGTCGGGGCGCATTCATCGTGGGGCTTACTCCTTGATCTTTCATCCTGGGTCCTTGATTCTTGATCCGTCGATGGCGCGGCATCGCTTGCGCATGCCTGCCGATCGCGCTGCGTTGCATGCATCCTGTTGCCGTTCTCCGGCCGCCGGCACTGCAATGCAAAGCCTATGCCAATGGCTTGAAAACCCAATCCGGATAAGCGTCTTAGCGAATGCAAGGGCAGCGCGGCGCGTGGCTCGCGCGACGTGTCGCACTGCAGCAGTGCAGCGCATTGGCCCACACGCACTCGTTCGGCGCCATGGCGTCTGCTTCGGTGCGTGATTGGCCGATCGGGCTGCCGATCGAGGTCTATAATTCGGAGCCTCGCTTGACTTCATCCCGCTTGAGGCGCGCGCATAGAGCGTGGCGTGCACCAAGCGAAGCCCATGTTTGCCAACGTTGTTTACTTAGGAGGTTTGACCATGACCATCCGCATCGGCGATGTCGCGCCCGATTTCACGGCTGAAACCACGGAAGGCACCATCAAGTTCCATGAATGGATCGGCGACAACTGGGCGGTCCTGTTTTCGCATCCCAAGGATTTCACGCCTGTCTGCACGACCGAACTCGGTGCCGTCGCGCGCTTGAAGCCCGAGTTCGATAAGCGCAAGACGAAGGTGATCGGCTTGAGCGTCGACCCGGTCAGCGATCACAAGAATTGGGTGGGCGACATCGCGGAAACGCAAGGGCACGCCGTGAACTTCCCGATCATCGGCGACGCCGATCTGACGGTGTCCAAGCTCTACGACATGATTCATCCGAACGCGAGCGGCGGCACGCGTACGGCGAACGACAACGCCACGATTCGTTCGGTGTTCATTGTCGGCCCGGACAAGAAGGTCAAGGCGATGCTGATCTATCCGATGAGCGCGGGCCGCAGCTTTGACGAAGTGCTGCGCTTGGTCGATGCGTTGCAGATGAACGCAAGCCACGGCGTGGCGACACCCGCGGACTGGCATCCGGGCAGCGACGTCATCATCCCGACATCGGTATCCGACGAAGAAGCCAAGAAGAAATATCCGGAAGGGTTCAAGACCCTCAAGCCCTACCTGCGCACCGTCGCGCAGCCGAACTAGCGGTTAGGGCGGACGGGGAATGGGGCACCGGCGCGGGGCCGACATGGCCGATGACCGCGCC
>JBQCDS010000782.1:0-5708 GCA_051961035.1 Trinickia sp.
GCCGCACGCCATGGCGGGCCCGCTCACGATATATACCGCCGGCCGGCCCATTCGGATGCACCGAAAGAAAAAAAACCGCCGCAAGGTGCAACCATGCGGCGGTTCCTTCGTGGCGGGGCGCGATCGAAATCGACGCAAGCGCGTCTGTCACACACGCGTCCGTTACACGCGTCCGTTACAGCTTGCCGTAGCTATGCAGTCCGGACAAGAACATGTTCACGCCGAGGAACGCGAACGTCGTGACCAAGAGGCCGGTAAGCGCCCACCAGGCCGCTGCCGTACCACGCAGGCCTTTCATCAGACGCATGTGCAGCCACGCGGCATAGTTGAGCCAGACGATGAGCGCCCACGTTTCCTTCGGATCCCAACTCCAATAGCCACCCCACGCTTGCGCCGCCCACAGCGCACCCAAAATCGTCGCGACGGTAAAAAACGCAAAGCCCACGGCGATCGACTTGTACATGACATCGTCGAGCACGACGAGCGACGGCAGGCGATCGGTCAGGATGCCGCGTTCGCTGAGCAGATAGGCCACGCCGACCATGGCCGACAGCGCAAACGAGCCGTAGCCGATGAAATTCGCCGGCACGTGAATCTTCATCCACCAGCTCTGCAGTGCCGGGACAAGCGGCTGAATCTGCTGAGCGTCGCGCGCGACCGAATACCACATCAAGAAGCCGACGGCCGCACTGATGATCAGTAGAACGAAGGCGCCAAGCGAACGTGTCGCGTAATGCTGCTCATAGTAGAGATAGAAGAGCGCCGTTATCAGACAAAACAACACGAACACTTCGTACAGGTTCGAGATGGGGATGTGCCCGACGTCGGCGCCGATCAAGTACGACTCGTACCAGCGCACCATCATTCCCGTAAAGCCCATCAACACGGCGAACCATGTCAGCGACGAGCCGATCGCCGCGCCCGACGCCGAGCGCGACAGCAGGCCGATCCAATAGAACAACGTGGCGAGCACGAACAGGGCGCTCATCCAGAGAATCGCCGACTGGCTCGATAGAAAGTACTTCAGGAGAAAGGCGGAATCGGCACGCGCCAGATCGCCGTGGTAGATCTGCAACGAGAACAGCGAGAGCACCGCGATGCCGGCTGCCAGCAGCCGGACCGGTTTCCAACGCCAACCGAGCACGATGAGCGCGGGAACAGCACAGACAAGCACCAGCTTGTCGTAGTAGTTCATGAACGCGTGGTAGCGCGTCAGCGCGAAACCGGAACCGCCGGCCACGGCCAACGCGAACAACCAATCGAGCGGCCCGAGGCGACGCAGAAACGATCGCTCGTCCAAGGCGCCGGCAGTGCGTTCGGCGGCCGGGTGAGAGCGGGAAACGTGTGTCAAGTCCATGATGAATACCGAGTGTCAGTCTTGCGATCCGGGGGACGATTCGGTCGCCGCATCGAGCGCCGGATGATGGGCGCGCTCGTGCGCACCGTGATGAAGTACGGGCGGGGCGTCGTGTGCCGCCGCACCGAGCGTGGCGCCGACGGCATCGCGCACCGTGGCGAATTCTTTCTCAAAGTCGAGCGTCTTGCGCGCCGTCGACATCGCCATGACGACGGTCGTGCCCGCAGCCGCGTCCTTTAGCCAAAACCAAAGCCGCCGTTCGCGCACGTAGAACATCGAAAAGATGCCGGCCACGAGCAGCAAGCTGCCAAGATACACCACTTTCGTGCCAGGCGCCCGCGTGAGCTGGAACACCGACGCCTGCACCTGTTTGAACGAATCAAGCTGCAGGAAGACGGGAGAACCATACAAGAAGCTGTCGGAAAGCGCGTTGATCGAATCCTGCACGAAACGGCTCGCGTCCGCCGTCGGTTTGGCGTCGGGCTCGCCCGCTTGCTCGCGCGCGAGCTGCCAAAGATCCCACGTCGAGCCTTCCAGCATGCGCAGCAGCAGCGATGCGGCCTTCTGTTGGTCGGCCTGCGGAACGGAATGATCGATGAACGCGGCGACGGCCTGGAAGCCGGCCGGAATCGCCTCCGGCGCCTTCGTCTCGACGCTGTCGGGCGCCCCGGCGAATAGGTTCAGCACGCGTGCGGCGCTCGTCTCGAGATTGCCCCGCAGTTCCGCGTTCGCATCGGCAACCGAGCGCTGCGCGAAGCGGTGCGCCGCTTGCGCGCGCAGTTTGGGGTTCGCCAATGCCGCGCGCAACTGCATCCACTCCTTTACGCTGCCTTGAGCGTCGGCCGGGATGCGCAGAAAGCGGAAGGGATCGTTCGGCGTCGTGCGCATGCCCGCGAGGAAATAGCGCGCGCCGTCGACTTGAACCGGCAGCATGTAATTATTGAATTCGCGTGCTTGCCCGTCGGTGCCGCGGATTTTGTATTGAACCGAGGGCCCGACGTTTTGCAAGTCCATCGGCTTCGACGACTTGGCACCCGAGCCGAGCCGCGCATCGAGCATCTGCTCCACCGAATGATGAACCACGACGCCGCGCGCATCGTTCTGCCCGCTGCCGTTCGTGATGTTCTCGACGTTGATCGCGCGGAAATCGGCAAACTCCACCGTTTGCCCGTTCACGCCCGGCATCGAGGCCGCAAGCGGCGCGGAACTGCCGATCGTGCCATTCACGGGCACTGTTTTCACCTTATCGCCCGTCATGGGCCAGGCCGTCATGGCCATCTCGGAGCCGCCGTCCTGGAAGCTCGATTGATAGATCGACACGCCGTCGTATTCGAACGGTTTGTTGACCTCGACGCGGGCCGGGATACGCTTCCCGGTGTCGTGATCGATGACGACGATATCGCTCGCGAACAGTTTCGGCATCCCCGTCGAGTAGTAATCGACGATGAACTTCTTCAGTTCGATCGAAAACGGCAGATCTTGGATCAGCGATCCGTTCGGCTCATTGAGGATGGCGGTCGACACATGCTGACCTTCCGGCACCCACGCATAGCCGCGAAACGTTGGATTGGACGGCGAGAGCCGATGTGCCGGCGAGATATCGTTGATGACCGCGCTCGTCGAAACCGGTGATTTGCCGAACAGCCACATCTGGAATTTGATCGGCAAATTGCTGTCCATCAGCCCGCCGATACAAATGACGACGATGGCCAGGTGCGCAAAGATGTAGCCGAGCTTGGAGAGCGACCCGCGCTTCGCGGCGATGAGCGTGCTGCCGTCCGTTTCCCGCACGACATAGCGAAAGCCGAGCTTGCCTGTGAGCGTGGACAGGCGCTGCGCCGTTTGCTCGCGCGTGCCGTCGGCGGCGTACTCGGCTTTGTGATGGAAGGCGCGCAAGCTGCCCTCGCGCACTTTGTCCTTCCAGCTCTTCATGTCGGCGATCATCTTCGGCGCGTTGCGGATTACGCACAGCGAGATCGAGACGATCAGAAAGCCGAGAATGAGCATGAACCACCACGCGCTATAGACCGTGAAGAGACCGGCCCCGCGAAAGATATCGGCCCAAAAGGGACCGAACTGGTTCACGTAGTTGGGGTAGGGATCGTCCTGCGTGAGGACGGTGCCCACGATGCTGGCGATCGAGAGCACGACGAGCAGTGCGATCGCGAAGCGCATCGAGCTGAGCAGCTCGATCGTGTGCTTAAGGACCCGACGGTCCGACTTCAACTCATAACCCGAGGTGGTGACGCTCATCGAAACTCCACTTCAACTACAGCAAAAAAGGGTGAGGGCCACCTCCCGAAGGCGGTGACGCTCCACCCTTTTCTTGTTCTCGCCGGCTATGAGCCGGCTGATCGTTCGTACCCGGCGATACTCAATGCAGGCCGGCGATGTAATCGGCCACTGCCTTGATTTCGTTATCCGAGAGCCGCGATGCGACGGCATGCATCACATCGCTGTTGTTGCGTGCGCCCGCGCCCTGCTGGAACGCGTGGAGCTGCGCAACGGTGTAATCCGCCCATTGCCACGACAAGCGCGGATACTGCACGGGGATACCCATCCCCGTCGGCCCGTGGCAGCCGGCGCAAGCCGGCACGTTTTTCTCGGCGATGCCGCCACGGTAGATCTTCTGCCCTTCAGGCACCGTGGCCGGATCTCGCGCGAAACCCGCTTTCGGCGCCTGGCTCGCGAAGTACGCCGCCACGTTGACCATGTCTTGATCGGAAAGCGCAGCAGCCATGCCAGCCATGATCGGATTCGCGCGTGCGGCCGATTTCGCACCGGGCTGCACTTTGAAATCCTTCAGTTGCTTGACAAGGTAGTCCTGATGCTGCCCTGCCAATTTCGGAAACGAGCCGGTCGCGCTGTTTCCGTCCGCGCCGTGGCAAGAAGCGCAGACCTTGGTCGCGATCGCTTGCCCTCGATTCAAGTCCGGCTTAGGTGCTTCCGCCGCTCTCGTTTGTGCCGCCCAACTCAACAAACCCGCTGCTGCAACGACCTCAAGCACCTTCAAAGACTTGCACAGTCGATTCATTCGCACACCCGGTTTCGTCTTGTGAGAATAGAGTGTCCTCGAGGCCCGATTGATTCGGGGGCTGCCCTCGCAGGCAGCGAAATCGCTAAGCGGCCCTGGCCGGATGGCCCAGCAATTTCCCAAGAGGTTAATGCAAAACGACAGCGGCCGATTACCGCCAAAAGTCATGCGGCTATAAGGACGAAGCGCTTGACAAACACTTCGATCGGCCTCCAGTAAACCTTCGTATTGTACAATAACTCGCTAATCGCCAAGACGCCAGTCGGGCATGCCCCCGCCTCGTCCGCGCCCTCCTTCGAGCGCCTTCGCGCGCCCTCCTTCCCGTCTCGCCATGGCCTTTCTGTTGCATCAAGCCCGCTTCTACACGACCGTCAACCACTTGCGCGACCTGCCACCCACGGTTCAGCCCGAGATCGCCTTCGCGGGCCGATCGACCGCGGGAAAGTCGACGGCCATCACAATTCTGTGCAATCAAAAGCGCCTCGCCTTCGCCAGCAAGACGCCCGGCCGCACGCAGCATATCAATTACTTCGGCGTGGGGCCCGCGGACGAACCCACCGGCTACCTCGTCGACCTACCCGGCTACGGCTACGCCGAAGTGCCCGGCGCGGCCAAGGCGCACTGGGAGGCGCTGCTCTCCAGCTACCTGCAAAGCCGTGCCCAGCTTCGCGGAATGATCCTCATGATGGATTCGCGCCGTCCGTTGACCGATCTCGACAAACGCATGATCGAGTGGTTTGCGCCGACGGGCAAGCCCATCCATACGCTCCTGACGAAGTGCGACAAACTGACGCGGCAAGAAAGCATCAACGCGTTGCGCGCGACGGAAAAAGGCTTTGCCGAATATCGAGCGGCCGGCTACAAGGGGGAACTGTCGGCGCAGCTCTTTTCAGCGCTCAAGCGAGTGGGACTAGACGAAGCGCACGCACGCCTCGAAGGCTGGCTCAAGGCGGACGCCGACGCAGAGTAGGCCGGCGCCGGCACGGCGTGCTAGCGCGGCCTCAACAACCTCTCGACGACGCCTTCACCGCGCATTGACCATGCTTTACCGCGTCATCGTCGTCGAAACGCCCTATCGCCACCGGGACGCCTGATCGCCGCAGAAACGCCGTGAAGCCGAGCGCGAGCGCGCGTTCTGCGCAACGACGCACCGCGACGATTGCACCCGCAACGACGGCGCCGCTGCGGCACATCGCCGCGGCGCAAACTCGCCACACGCCACGCCCCATCGCATCGGGTAGGGTGAGGGGTTACCCCCTCAGCCCTCCCACACCACCGTACGTGCGGTTCCGCATACGGCGGTTCAGTTGATACGCT
>JBQCDS010000783.1:0-3566 GCA_051961035.1 Trinickia sp.
ATGCACGGCGGCATGGACGGCGCGATGAAGTTCGTGAAGGGCGATGCAATCGCCGGTTTGATCATCACGCTCGTCAACATCGTGGCAGGTATCGCGGTTGGCGTGGCCTATCACGGAATGAGTGCCGGCGAAGCTGCAAACCGCTTCTCGATCCTGTCAGTTGGCGATGCGATGGTGTCGCAGATCCCGTCGCTGCTGATCTCGGTGGCCGCCGGTATAATGATTACGCGCGTTGCCGACGACAACGGCCCTGAAAGCCGATCTCTCGGCGACGACATCACGCGCCAGCTGGGCAACAATTCGCGCGCCCTATACTTCGCCGGCGTGCTCTTGCTCGGCTTCGCCGCGGTCCCCGGCTTTCCCGCGCCGCTGTTCGTCCTGCTCGCGGCAACCCTCGGCTTCACCGGGTATCGCCTGAGCAAACAGCGCGGCGGCCGGGCCACGCATGGCGAAGAGAGCCAAGCGAGCGCCCTGCAGCGTGCCGGCGGCAAAAGCAACGCGTCGGCCATTTTGGCACGCGCGCCGCAATTCACGTGTCCGGTTGGCGTGCGCTTATCCCCCGATCTCGCCACGAGAATCCATGCAGCTAGACTCGATACCGCCTTCGATGAAGAACGTGCCAAGTTGCAAGAGGAAATCGGTCTTCCCTTTCCGGGCATCACGATGTGGACGACCTCCCAACTTGCTCCAGGCGCATTCGAGGTTCTGCTGTTCGACGTACCGCACGCGCTCGCGCAAGATGAGGAAACGGCGGTGGTTGCGCGGGGCGATGCGGTGGAAGCTGGGATCGCAACGCGAACCATCGCTCTATTGCGCAAGCACGCGCACCTGTTTTTAGGCATCCAGGAAACGCAGTGGATACTCGATCAGCTCGGCGCCGAATATGCCGGACTGGTTGCGGAAGTGCAAAAGGCGCTCCAGCTGCAGCGAATTGCCGATGTGCTGCGGCGACTGCTCGAAGAGCAGGTCTCGATTCGAAATACACGCAGCATTATGGAGAGTCTGGTCACGTGGGGGCCCAAAGAAAAGGATATGCTCCTGCTTACCGAATACGTGCGCTGCGATCTTTCCAGAATGATTTCGCACCGAGCGACCGGCGGCACGGGGCGGCTTGCCGCGATCATGCCGGATCAGGAAGTGGAGCAGGCTATCCGGCAGTCGATCAAACAAACGCCTACCAGCAACTTCCTCGCGCTCCCGCCCGAGGACATCAGCCATCTCGTCGCCCAGGTGATGGCGCTAACGGGCGACGCACCGCGCGAGGGCGTGGCTATCGTGACGTCAATGGACATTCGTCGCTACATTCGACGAATGATAGAAGGTGCGGCCGCCTGGTTGCCAGTGTACTCGTACCAGGAATTGACCGATCGCGTCGAACTCGAGCCGCTCGGGCGGCTCACCTTCTAAGGACCGCTGCGCGATGTCCGTGCGGACGAACACAGTGGTCGTGATCCCTGGCTCAATAGATTCGGGCGATCCCCATACCGCGGATACCGTCGAACTTACCCCGCAAGCAGCCGTTTACGCTGCACTACTGCGGCGGCGCGCGCTTGAGGCGCAGGCACTTCGCGACACCATTTCGCGGCAATCGCCGCAATCCCGCCCGGCCGGCGAGATCCCCCAAGCCAGCCAAACCGGCGCTTCACACGCGCGCGCGTCCGCGTTCCAGCACGCCTTTACGCGACGGCAAGACGGTGAGGCCCAACCCTCCCCCGCAGCGCCTGCGCGCGTCAGCACACAACAACGCGGGGCAAACGAAACAAGCAACGCGCCGCGGCTTCGCTTCGGGCGCCCGGATACCGGCGCGACGCCCGCCCGCATCGCACTATCGCCCGATGCCGACGGCACCGCACGGCAGCCGATGCCGGCGACGAGTCGCCAGGCTGCCTTACCTGCGCAGCAGCGAAAGTTGACGGACGAGGAAGTTCGCTTTGCCAAAGTCGCGGACTATCTACTCGAACGAGTGACCGATTTCTGCTCCGCCCGCACCGTGGTTGCGAACGGCAATTGGGATCTACAAATCCAGATCGATCCGACCATCATGCCGAACTGCCTGCTGCGTCTCTCGCTTTCGGATTTCCGCTTGGCACTTCGCTTCGAAACCCAGGACGCCACATCCAAGGCGCTAATCTCGAAGCACTCGGGGACGCTAGAAGCTCGATTGGCCGAGCTGCTGAAGGGCCGCGGCATGGCCCGCCCGATCACGATCGACAGTGCATAGCGTGCTGCTTCATCGATTCCCCCTCGCGGCGCTCGAATGGCCGGAGCTGCCGTGCTGGGCCAATTGACTTACCGAAACCATCACATGGAAAGCAGCAGCCAACATTTGCCAAGCATCGCAAATGCGCATCGAACCGCAGCGGCAACGCTGCCGTTCATGCAACATCCGAGCGCCGCACGATCGCTCACTGCGCGCGAAGCGCGTCTCGCGCGCGTGTTGTCCGACGATCGCCTCCATGCCCTCCTTGTCGTGAGCTTCGGAACCGAGGCTTGGTCCGTTTCGCCGCCCGCCCCCTTCGAAGCGGCCACGCCGGGCCTGCTCGAATTGCAGATCGCCGATCAAACCACCGTCTTTGCGATGGATCTTTCAAACTGGCCGGCGCTCGCCAGCGCCGCGCTCGACCATGACGCCAATCCTGCGGATGCTGAGCTTCGCCGCGCGATCGCTTCGGTGCTGCTAGAACCCCTGTTTCAAATCCTCGCGAGCCTGGGCTTCGAGGGCATTCGCTCGTCCGCAGTACACAGGGGCAGGCCCGAGCCCGATGCCGCCCTTCCTACCGTTTCGTTTCGTCTCGCCGAACGCGACATACGACTCGGAATCGTTCATGCGGCGGACGGTTGGCTCGATCTGCTCGAGCAGCTCGTCGCTGATCAGTGCGTGCCCTTTCCCGCTTGCATCAGCCGCCTGCCTGTACCAGGCCGAATAGAGATCGGCTCACGCGCGCTCAATGTCGCCGCACTCCAATCGCTACGTCCCGGCGATATCGTCATGCGCGCCGTTCAGCATCCGGCCAATGCCATTTTCGATGCTGCGCCCACGCCGATTTGTGCACCGATCGCCTGGGGTAGTCACGGCATGCGACAGTTGCGCTGCACCGCCCATATCGATTCAACCACGCTTACATTGACAGGAGCCGTTCGTATGAGTCTCGCCACCTCCAACGACAGTCTTTCACCGGCTGAGCCACAGGAAACGCTAGTGTCGGTCGGCGAACTCGATCTGCCCGTCAAGATCGAAATCGATACGGTTTCGATGCCTGTCGCCCAATTGTCGGCGTTGCGGGCTGGATACGTGCTGGAGCTGCCCACGCTCGTGCGCGATGCGCAAGTGCGGCTCACCTCATACGGTCAAACGCTCGCTCATGGCGAACTCGTCGCAGTTGGCGAGCATGTTGGCGTACGAATCTTGAGGATGTGCAACCAAAGTGTTCCAGCTTAACGACTTCTCGGGCTTGCTCATCGCAATCCTTGCGATGAGCATGATCCCGTTCATCGCGATGGTCGTCACTTCGTACGCGAAAATCGTCGTCGTGCTCGGTCTGTTGCGCCACGCGCTCGGAGTGCAG
>JBQCDS010000784.1:0-3006 GCA_051961035.1 Trinickia sp.
TTCCCTCCAGGAAATTAATAAGCCGCCTCGGCAGTAAGTAAGAACGATGAAACAACGACTTTTCCAATTGTCCGCGGTGGCGCTCGCATGCGCCGCGATGGTCGGCTGCGCCGCGCCGAATGCGAACCCCCAAGCCAACGTCGAAGCATTCAATAAAGCGCTGGGCGATGCCGATGCCACCGCCAAGGGCGGCGACCAGACTCGTGCGCTCGCGCTTTACGATCAGTTGACGAAGATGGATCCGACGCGCGAAGAGCCGTGGTCGCGCATCGCACAAATCCAGTTCCAGCAGTCTCATTACGGGCAGGCCATCGTTGCCGCGCAAGAAGCGCTATCGCGCGATCAGACCGATCGCGACGCGAAGAGCGTATTGGCCGTGAGCGGCCTGCGCGTGGCGACGGAATCGCTGGGCCAACTGCGGCAGGATTCCGCGCTGGCGGGCGATGCGAAGTCGGACGCCCAAGTGCTCGCGCATCAGCTGCGCGAAACGCTCGGCGAGGCCACGCTGTTCCCGGAAGAAGCCCAGAAGAAGCCCGTCGCGAAAAAGCGCCGTTACGTGCGTCACTCCGCGGCGGCCGCGCAAAAACCCGCGGAAAAGTTGGCCCAAGGCGCGGAAGCGGCCGCGGCGCCTAGCGCACCCGCCAAGAGCGCGGCGCCGGCCCAAGGCGCTCAGCCGGCCAAGAGCGGCGGTGCATCCGATCCTTTCAGTGCGCTTCGCTGATCGGCCCATTTTGAACTAGTTGCTTCGGGGAGCCAGCGATGGCGAAGAAAGAAAGTATTCAGAAACGCCTGCAAAAGGTACGGCCGCCGCGCGTGCAGTTGACCTACGAGGTGGAGCGCGGCGATGCGATCGAGGTCAAGGAACTGCCGTTCGTCGTCGGCGTGGTCGCGGATCTCGGCGGGCAGTCCGAGATCGAGCAGCCGAAGCTGCGCGATCGCAAGTTCGTCAGCATCGATCGCGACAATTTTGACGACGTCATGAAAGGCATCGAGCCGCGTGCCGCCTTCCAGGTCAAGAACGCGCTGACGGGCGCCGGCGGCTCGTTCGGCGTGGATCTGCGCTTTCGCTCGATGGACGATTTCGGGCCCGACGCGGTGGTCGAGCAAATCGAGCCGCTGCGGCGCTTGCTCGATGCGCGTTCGAAGCTAGCCGATCTGCGCAACAAGCTGGCCGGCAACGACAATCTCGAAAGCCTGCTCAGCGATGTGCTCGCCAACACGCAGCAGTTGCAGGCGCTCGCCGGCGAGACGGGCGCGCGCGGCGATGACGAAGACACGCAAGGCGAATAACTCAAGCGGGGTGTCAGCATGAATCAGCAAACGGCCGCGGCGCCGATCGACGCCGCGCAAGCGGGCGCCGCCACTTCGCTGCTCGACGAAATCGTCGAAAAGAGCAAAGTGGCCAAGTCCGATTCCGAGCACGCGCGCGCGAAGGATTTGATCGGCGAACTCGTGCATCAGGTCATGGATGGCACGGTCGTCGTCTCGGACAATCTGTCGGCAACGATCGATGCACGCATCGCGGAACTCGACCGGCTGCTGTCGGCGCAACTGAGCGAAGTCATGCACGCGCCCGAGTTCCAGCGCATGGAAAGCACGTGGCGCGGGCTCAATTACCTGTGCAAGGAAAGCAACACGGGCTCATCGATCAAGATCCGCGTGTTGAATGCGAACAAGCGTGAAATCGTTCGCGATTTCAAGGCGGCGTCCGAGTTCGATCAAAGCGCGCTGTTCAAGAAAGTCTACGAAGAAGAGTTCGGCACGTTCGGCGGCGCGCCCTTCGGCACGCTGATCGGCGATTTCGAGTTGACGCGCCAGCCCGAGGACATGTACTTCATCGAGCAGATGTCGCATGTCGCCGCCGCTGCGCATGCTCCGTTCATCACGTCGGCGTCGCCTGAGATTCTCGGCCTCGAATCGTTCTCCGATCTCGGCAAGCCGCGCGATCTGGGCAAGGTATTCGACACGGTCGAGTACGCGAAGTGGAAGTCGTTCCGCGAATCGGAGGATTCCCGCTATGTGGGCTTGACGCTGCCGCGCTACTTGGGCCGCCTGCCGTTCCATCCGAAGGACGGGCTCATCGCTGAAACCTTCAACTTCGTCGAAAACGTCGACGGCTCCGATCACAGCAAGTACCTCTGGTGCAACGCATCGTGGGCCTTCGCCGCGCGGCTCACGGCGGCGTTCGACGATTTCGGCTGGTGCGCGGCGATCCGGGGCGTGGAAGGCGGCGGTCTCGTCGAAGATTTGCCGACGCACACGTTCAAGACGGACGACGGCGAAATCGCCCTGAAGTGCCCGACCGAAATCGCCATTACCGACCGGCGCGAGAAAGAGCTCAGCGATCTCGGCTTCATTCCGCTCGTGCACTGCAAGAATTCCGATTACGCGGCGTTCTTCGCGGCGCAGTCGGTGCAAAAGCCGAAGAAGTACAACACCGACAGCGCGAATGCGAATGCCGTGTTGTCGGCGCAGTTGCAGTACATCTTCTCCGTCTCGCGGGTGGCCCACTACTTGAAGGCGATGATGCGCGACAAGATCGGCAGCTTCGCTTCCGCGCAAAACGTCGAGCAGTTCCTCAATCGGTGGGTCGCGCAGTATGTGCTGCTCGACGACAACGCCACGCAGGAACAGAAGGCGCAGTTTCCGCTGCGCGAAGCGTCGATCCAAGTGTCCGAGATTCCCGGCAAGCCCGGCTCGTATCGGTCCGTCGCCTTCCTGCGGCCGCATTTCCAGCTCGACGAATTGTCGATTTCGCTGCGGCTCGTCGCGGATCTGCCGAAAGCCGCCGGCGCATAACAGAAGCATCATTCCGAGCGCGGTCCGGCCACGAGCCGCGGCCGCATATAAACCGCTACCTGGGAGTTAGCAAGTCATGAAAGACGTCTATCTGAAGTTTGGCAATCCCGCCATCAAGGGCGAATCCGCCGACAAGGATCACAAGGACTGGATCGAAATCAGTTCGTGGAACCACTCGATCGTCCAGCCGCGCTCGGCGACGGCCTC
>JBQCDS010000785.1:0-2526 GCA_051961035.1 Trinickia sp.
ACTTCGTCCATTTACCCATCATTGTTGCGTCCTTGCCGCCATCGAAATGGGCGGATATTAGGCCGAGTGTGCCCCGGCTCGCAAGCCGGCCGTACAGCTAATCGCTACATTCGCGCGCCGCGCCCTAACACGAATGTTTGTGCGCGTTGTGCGCCGCCGCTGTCCAAGGAAGGCGAGGCCGTGATAAAACCCCGCTCGTGGGAGTTATCGGAGAAATTCATGTCGAAGCGTCTTTCCGCCGCGCTCGCGTGCGCGATCACCTTTGCGCTGGCGGGTTGCGCCCAGCCGTGGGAGGGCTACACGGCCGGCCAGGATCAGTCGGCGCTCGTCGCGCGCCTGGGGCCGCCGCGCGAGATTTACGATCTGCCGGACGGCGGCAAGCGGCTGATGTGGCCGACGCAACCGATGGGCGAAGTCACCACCGCCGCCGACGTCGACGCGTCCGGCAAGATCAGGACAGTGCGCCAAGTGCTGCAGCCGAGCGAGTTCTATAAAGCCCAGATCGGGACATGGACGAAGCAAGACGTCTTGATCCACTTTGGCCGCCCCGAAGAGACGGCCTATTTCCCGCTGATGAAGCGCGAAGTGTGGACGTACCGCTATCTGGAAGACAACGTCTGGTACCAGTTGTACCACTTCTATTTCGACCCGCAGGGCATCTTGCGCCTGACGCAAAAGACACCCGACCCGCTGCACGAGCCGGAGCGCGACCGGATGTGGTGATTCCGCCCGGGCCAACGCCCCGCATAGCGTAGACAAACCCTCGCCGGCGGCAGCCGGACGAGGGTCTTGTGCGACCGGGGCGTAGGGGGCGACGCTCCGCGCCCGCTCAAACGCCTTGCGGGTTGACCTTCTCGACGGTCGTGTAGAGCTTGTTGAGCGCCGCGATGTAGGCTTTGGCCGAAGCCGCGACGATATCCGGGTCGGTGCCCACGCCATTGACGATCCGCCCGCTCTTGGACAAGCGCACCGTCACTTCGCCCTGTGCCTGGGTGCCCGTGGTGATCGCATTCACCGAATAGAGCAACAGCTCCGAGCCGCTGCCCACCTCGCTTTCGATCGCGTTGAGCGTCGCATCCACGGGGCCGTTGCCGCGCGCTTCGCCCACCGCTTCCTTGCCATCCACCGCGAACACGATGCGCGCGTGCGGACGCTCGCCCGTCTCGGAATGTTGCGCCAGCGACACGAACTTGTAGTGTTCGCGCTCGGCCGCCTCGGCCGATTCCTCGGAGACGATCGCCATGATGTCTTCCTCGAAGATCTCGGCCTTGCGATCGGCCAGCTCCTTGAAGCGCGCGAACGCTTGGTTGAGTTCGGTTTCGCTGTCCAGCGCGACGCCGAGTTCTTGCAGCCGCTGCTTGAACGCGTTGCGGCCCGACAGCTTGCCCAGGACGATTTTATTAGCCGTCCAACCGACATCTTCCGCGCGCATGATTTCGTAGGTGTCGCGCGCCTTGAGCACACCGTCCTGGTGAATGCCCGACGCGTGCGCGAAAGCGTTCGCCCCGACCACGGCCTTGTTCGGCTGGACGACGAAGCCCGTGATTTGCGATACGAGCTTCGACGCCGGCACGATCTGCGACGTATCGATGCCGATGTCGAGACCGAAATAGTCCTTGCGCGTCTTCACGGCCATCACGATTTCCTCGAGCGCCGTGTTGCCGGCGCGCTCGCCGAGGCCGTTGATCGTGCATTCGACCTGGCGCGCACCGCCGAGCTTGACGCCGGCCAGCGAGTTCGCCACGGCCATGCCCAGATCGTTGTGGCAGTGCACCGAGAAGATAGCCTTGTCCGAGTTCGGAATGCGCTCGCGCAACGTCCTCACCAGGTTGCCGTAGAGTTCGGGCACACCGTAGCCGACCGTATCGGCGATGTTGATCGTCGTCGCGCCTTCATCGATGACCGCTTCCAGCAGGCGGCACAGGAAGTCCATGTCGGAACGGCTGCCGTCCTCGGGCGAGAACTCGACGTCGTTCGTGAATTTGCGCGCGAAACGCACGGCCAGGCGCGCCTGTTCGTACACTTGCTCAGGGCTCATGCGCAGCTTCTTCTCCATGTGCAGCGCAGAAGTGGCGATGAACGTGTGAATGCGGAAGTGATCGGCCGGCGCCAGTGCGTCGGCGGCCCGCTGGATGTCCTTGTCGTTCGCGCGAGCGAGCGAGCAAACCGTGCTGTCCTTGATCAGCGAAGCGATCGTGTTGATCGCGTCGAAGTCGCCGTTCGAGCTGGCCGCGAAACCCGCTTCGATCACGTCGACCTTCATCCGCTCGAGCTGCTTCGCGATGCGGATCTTCTCTTCTTTCGTCATCGACGCACCGGGCGACTGCTCGCCGTCGCGCAACGTCGTATCGAAAATAATCAGCTTGTCTGCCATGTCATGTCTCCAGGGGGACTTTTGCGTTCGGAATGCTTGGGGATACGGAAAACGGAATTCGGGCGTTCGCGCCACCGTAGGCGACGCCAAACAACGAACGAGGCAGACGGGGGGCGAAAACGGTCAGCGCGGCAGGCGCGCTAGTGCTAGCG
>JBQCDS010000786.1:0-2164 GCA_051961035.1 Trinickia sp.
CTACTGGGGCTTATTCGAGCCCGCCCAACGTGACGCTGGCCACGGTTCCGCCCATATCCACGCGTTGGGCGACGGGCCCCCTACACGGGGGTGCTTAGGGGGGGGGCGCGCGCCCGGGCGGCAGCCCGAGTTCGGCGCGCAGGGGATCGATCGACTCCAGCGCGCGGCGCACCATGGCCTCGTCGGATGCGGCCGGCTCGAGCACGAACAGGTTGACGCCGAATGCGCGCGACGTGCCCGCGCGAATGTCGGCCACTTGCTGCGCGAGCGTATCGGGCGCCATTGCGCCCGCGCCAAGGCAGCCGAGCGCACCGGCGTTGCTCGACGCGATCACGAGCGCGGTCGTCGTCGCGCCCACCATCGGTGCCTGTACGAGCGGCAAGCGCAAATCGAACCGCTCGGCGAATGGCGTTGCTTGCGTGGTCATTTCGATTCTCCCGGCTTCGTTTCTTGGCCTGCGCGCCGCGTCGCGTCGGCTGGCGTCGCCTCGCATCGGCTCGCATAACGAGAGCCCACTGTACGCGCACTCGGGTGACGCGAAAAATGAATGTTTGAGATGGTTTCGTTCACATTCGATGAACGCAGTGCGCCCATTGCCCAGGGCGCACCTTCCATCGCGTTCGCTTTCCGACCGGCGTCAAGCGCGCGTCGCGGATCGATGCCACACTGGCAGCCCCTATGACACGTGAGATGGGAGGTGGTCAATGAGCCTGACGACTCGATGGATAGAAATCGACGCCGGCAGTGGCGAGCGCTACGACGGCTATCTCGCCCTGCCGCGTGCCGGCAAGGGCCCGGGCGTCATCATCGTGCAAGAGATTTTCGGCGTGAACGCGCACATTCGGTCCGTTGCCGAACAATATGCGCTCGCAGGCTATGTGGCGCTCGCGCCCGACATCTTCTGGCGAAGCGAGCGGCACGTCGAACTGGGCTATGAAGGTGCCGATCGAGACAGGGCGCTCGCGCTGCTCAAAGGCATGGATGTGGAGCGGACGGTGGCCGATCTGGGTGCGGCGGCCGATACTTTGCGCGCACTGCCCGAGGTGGCCGGCAAGATCGGCGCGGTGGGATTTTGCTTCGGCGGGCAACTCGCTTATTTGATGGCGGCGCGTGGCAGGGTGGATGCGGCCGTCGCCTACTACGGCGGAGGTATTCAGAACAAGCTCGACGAAGCGGACAAGCTGCACGCGCCGATCCTCTTCCATTACGCCGAACACGACCACTCGATTCCGCAAGCGGCCATCGCGCAAGTGAAGCAACGCTTCGCGGGGCGCGCGAATGCACAGTTTCACGACTATCCGGGCGTCGGACACGGCTTCAACTGCTCGGACCGCTCCGCGTACGATCAGCACGCCTCGGCGCTCGCGCACGGGCGCACGCTGGTGTTTTTGTCGTCGAATCTTTAAGCGGCGAAGGATCGGCATGGCACGCTCATGCCGTGCCGATCCTTCGCGCTTGTTCTTCGGGCCCGCCTCGCACGGGCCCGCTCTCTCAGGCCTTCTTGGAATAGGCGCTGCACCAGCCGCCGTTGGCAACTTGCTTGCCGCCGAACATCGGGCACGGGCCGAAAGCATCGGTCGCCTTGCCTTGGAAGAACTGGCAGTTGCCGCATTTCTCGCCGGCGGCGTACTTCGGATACTTGGCCTTGTCGACCTTGGCCGCGTCCATCTTGTAGCCGAGCGCAACCGCAGTCGGATCGCTTTCCGTGACCTTCGGCGCATCGGCCAGCGCCTCGCGGGAGGACAGCGCCAGCGCCGATACGGCGCCCAGGCTCGTGATCAAAAACGTGCGACGGGACGATTTCATGGGGAATCTCCTTTATATGTCCTACTCACCGCTGCTTCTCGCGGCAGCAGGGGGCAAGCATAGCAACGAAGTGCCGCGAGCGCAGCCACGGTGACCAAATGTCACGGATAAACGGATCTATGTGGCTTTGCGCCGGCTCGTCGGTTATTCGCCGAACTCTCATGGAACCGTTACGGACATTGCTGTCGGCTGTTGCTCTTTCTTGCTCTTTCTTGCTCGTTCTTGCTCGCTCTTGCTCGAAAGCAGCGGCCTCATGCGCGGCCCGCGAGCTCGCACACGCGCAGCGCGATCGCGAGCGAGGCCGTTAGCCCCGGCGATTCGATGCCGAACAAGTTGACGAGCCCACGCACACCATGCG
>JBQCDS010000787.1:0-2443 GCA_051961035.1 Trinickia sp.
CGTTAGGGCCAACGTCGCGCGTTTCCGCCTTCTTGAAGTAGGGCAGGCAGTCGAGGTAGCTCCAGTTTTCGAGCCCTTTGTTTTCAGCCCAGCCGTCATAGTCGAGCGCGTTGCCGCGGATGTAGCACATGCCGTTGATCAACGAGGATCCGCCCAAACCCTTGCCGCGCCCGCATTCCATGCGGCGGTTGTTCATATGCGGTTCCGGGTCGGTTTCGTAGGCCCAGTTGTAGCGCCGGCCCTGTAGCGGATAAGCGAGGGCGGCCGGCATCTGCGTGCGAAAGTCGAACCGATAGTCGGGGCCGCCGGCCTCGAGCAGCAAGACGGCGACATCCGAGTCTTCAGTCAGCCGCGTGGCCAGTACGTTGCCTGCGGATCCGGCACCAACGATGATGTAGTCGTATTCCTTGGCACTCACGAACGCTCTCCTTCGTCCTTCAGAACGCGGGCCGGTAGGGGCCGAGTTCGACCTGAACCGATTTGATCTGCGTGTAATGCTCGAGCGTGCTGATGCCGTTCTCACGCCCCACGCCCGATTGCTTATAGCCGCCGACAGGCATTTCGGCCGGCGACTCACCCCAGGTATTGATCCAACAAATACCCGCTTCCAGGCGGTGAATCACGCGATGCGCGCGCGACAGGTTTTCCGTGACGACGCCGGCCGCCAAGCCGAAATGCGTTGCATTGGCGCGTGCGATGACTTCGCTTTCCTCGTCGAATTCGAGCAGACACATCACCGGGCCGAAGATCTCTTCGCGCACGATGCGCAAGTCGTCGCGGCAATCGGCGAAGACGGTCGGTGCCACGTATTGACCGCGCGCGAAATCGCCTTCGACGAGACGCGCGCCACCGGCGACGACACGCGCTCCCTCATGTTTTCCGCTGTCGATGAAGCCAAGCACTTTGTCGAGCTGAGCGGCACTGGCGAGCGGGCCGAAGTTCGTCTCGGGATCGGAAGGCTTGCCGATGCGAATGCGTTTCACGCGCTGAGCAACGAGCGCTTCGAACGACTTCATCACGGATCGATGCACGAACACGCGGGTGCCGTTCGTGCACACCTGACCGGCGCTGAAAAAATTCGCGGTGATGGCGATATCGGCCGCGCGTTCGAGATCGGCATCGTCGAACACGATCAGCGGCGATTTACCGCCGAGTTCCATCGTCACTTCCTTCAGCGACGATCCGCCCGCCAGCGACATCACTTTCTTGCCCGTTTCGACGCCGCCTGTGAACGAAACCTTGGCGATGTCCGGATGTTCGGCCAGCATCGCACCGACCGAGCCGCTTCCCTGAACGACGTTGAACACGCCGGCCGGCACGCCCGCTTCCGTGTAAATCTCGGCCAGCTTGAGCGCCGAAAGCGGCGTGATTTCGCTCGGCTTGAAAATCATGGCGTTGCCGGCCGCGAGCGCCGGCGCCGATTTCCAACAGGCGATCTGAATCGGGTAATTCCATGCGCCGATACCCGCGCATACGCCGAGCGGTTCGCGCCGCGTATAGACGAACGAATCGTCGCGCAGTGGGATCTGGCGTCCTTCGAGCGTGGGCGCGAGGCCCGCATAGTATTCGATGACGTCGGCGCCCGTCACGATGTCCACCGCGCGTGTCTCCGCAATCGGCTTGCCGGTATCGCGCATCTCGAGTTCGGCGAGTTCGTCGTTGCGCGCACGCAGTAGTTCCACCGCGCGACGCAAAATGCGCGAGCGCGCCATGGCGCTCATCGCGGCCCATTCGCGCTGCCCCTGTGCGGCGGATGTCACCGCCCGCTCGATGTCGGCTCGGCTGGCCTGCGCAACGGTGGCTAGGCACTCGCCCGTCGCGGGATCGAACGTCTCGAAGGATTCTCCCGAACTGGCATCGACGTAGGCCCCCCCGATGTAAAGACGCTGGGGACCATAGACGGAGGATTGGGTCATCGACACTCTCCAAGAAGCTCGTCAATCATTTGAAGGCTCTCACGATAGGCGTTTTGCGGCCGGCGTTCAATCGATAAGGCGGGCGTCGCGCTGCCTGTGTCGGGTTCTAGCAAGCGCGTGTCGCGTTTTGTACGATCGCCGCCACCCGTTGCGGACTACTCTCCAAGCACCAGCGGCAGGGGGCGCGCGCGAGTTGGCATTTCGCGCCCTTGGCGTGGCGTGTTCCGCCGCAATACCGCAGTACCGCAGTACGGATCGTCGTCAGCGATCGAGTCGAAAGGAGACGAATGCGATGAGCAGCAACCGAGGTGTCGTGTATCAAGGGCCGGGCAAGGTTTCGGTCGAGAAAATCGACTATCCGAAGATGGTGGACCCGAGCGGACGCGCGATTGGGCATGGTGTCATTCTAAAAGTCGTGAGCACGAATATCTGCGGGTCCGACCAGCACATGGTGCGCGGCCGTACCACCGCGCCGGTCGGTCTCGTGCTCGGCCACGAGATCACGGGCGAAGTGGTCGAAGTAGGGC